>JABDKZ010000170.1 GCA_013001935.1 Maribacter sp. | reverse complement strand
ACCAAAGAAGAGTTTTATTACAGATCCATATTTGAAGCGCATTTCCCTAGCGATGCGGCAGCAATGTCTGTTCCTCAGGAAGCATCGGTCGCGTGCAGCACAAAAATTGCCCTTGAATGGGATGAGGCCTTTAAAAACATGAATGACCCCTCGGGAAGGGCCGTGGCCAAAGTACACGAAGATGCTTATGTCAAATAAATCATACGCTGACTTTGAGCATTTGCTACCCTAATCCTATGGTGAGGAGTGGTTTTAGTATAATTATTCACAAAGGAGTGCCCAGAAGGCGCTCCTTTTTTTTCCACCGCATTTGTTACTGAATTTACATGATCATTTGGTATAAAGCGGCTATGGCGAATACACAAAACGTGATAATTATTGGCCCTAATATCCCAAAAAGTGTACCTCCAAAGCGGAAATCCTTTTGATTGAGTTTGCCTGTACTATATGCAATAGCATTAGGAGGAGTTGATATAGGCAGGTATAATGCCGTGGAGGCGCTCAAACCGATAACCAAGGGTAAAATAATTGGATTTTCAAAGGTAAGAATAAGACTTATTGGGATAAGAATTGTAGCCGTAGCAGTATTACTCATGATATTTGACATGATAACTGTGAGGAAGGCAAAACTCATTACTATTACATAGAAATTCAAATTAGTTTGATCTAGTTGTTCTATATAATAACTAGCTAGTCCTGTATCCTTAATGGCCAGCCCAAGTGTCAGACCTCCTGCTACAAGCATAAGAGTGTCCCAAGGAAGTTTCCGAACGTCCTCACCTGAAATAATACCCGTCATGGTCAATAAAATAATGGGAACAAAGGAAACCATAGCCGCAGGAACGCCATGTAAATTTTCTGTAAGCCATAGGAGAAGTGTGAGACCCAAAACTGAAAGGACCACTTTTTTTTTGATTTTTTCGAAACGGTAATTGGGGTCATTGGGATCTAGGGTTTCCTCCTTTATATCAATATGCATTTTCTTTTTTCTGGGAATGTATTTTTTGGTTAGGGCAACCCAAAACAGTAGGGTTAAAAGGATGGCGATCGGAAATCCGACAATCATCCATTCCAGAAAACCTATGGGGATTCCGTAATTGTTCAACGCTTCTACGGCAATTGCATTTGGCGGTGAACCAATTAAAGTACCCATGCCACCAAGCGAAGCAGCACCGGAAACTCCAATAAGAATTGCCTTGGCAAAGGGAGAATCTTTGTCCAGAGTATTAATAAAAGGCAATACGGATGCAATCATCATAGCTGTTGTGGCCGTATTGGACATGATCATTGAGAATAAAGCCGTAGTAAGCATTAGTCCCAATAATATATATTTTGGTTTACTTCCAAACTTTGAGATAGACATTTGAAATACGGCCCGATCCAGCTTTGTTTTACTCATAGCCTCGGCAATAAAAAAACCTCCTAACATCAGCCATATGACACTACTTGACCAGGAATTGACATACTCAACCATGTGGCCTTGTACATTCTCAGGGTCAACCTTGCTATAATAATTGCCCATGGCAAAGATTAAACCACCAAAGACGAGCAACCCGACTGCAAAGGGTGGTATGGCTTCAGTAAACCATAGACCAATTGCCAGGAACAGTATGAACAGGACATATAATTGGGCTTCATTGAGGGAGGGTTCATATAAAAAATAGGTAAGAGCTCCTGCGGCTATAATGCTTAATAGGAAATAGATTATTTTACCTTGAATATCGACAACCCTTTGAATTTCAGAAAGAATTTTGATCGAGGCGGTTCTGGAATCAGCCATTTTTTATCGTAAAGTTTCCGCGCAAAAGTACGCCATTCGCAGGCTAAGATAACTAACAAAAGTTATGTTTAATCAAATTTTATGGACTTCGTTAAAGGAAGCACAAATTGTTGTTAAATTGTTGATAACTTAAGGGCGACATATAGGCACAAACACCATATTCTATAGGGTATTACCTATATTTGTAGGATTGCAAAAAATTAAATAAAACAACATAAATTATTCTATGAGCGAAGAAGCTAAGAAAAAAGAATATTCCGCTGACAGTATTCAGGCATTAGAAGGGATTGAACATGTGCGAATGAGGCCATCCATGTATATTGGAGATATAGGTGTCAGGGGCTTGCATCATTTGGTTTATGAAGTAGTGGATAATTCAATTGACGAAGCAATGGGAGGCCATTGTGACGCTATTGAAGTTATTATAAACGAAGATAATTCAATTACAACCAAAGATAATGGTCGGGGAATTCCAGTTGATATTCATAAGAAAGAAGGTATATCTGCACTTGAAGTGGTAATGACCAAGATTGGGGCAGGCGGTAAATTTGATAAAGACTCTTATAAGGTATCCGGGGGACTGCATGGTGTAGGAGTCTCTGTTGTAAATGCGCTTTCAGATCATTTGAAAGCATCCGTGCATAGAAATGGTAAGATTTGGGAACAGGAATATGAAAGAGGAAAGTCTCTATACCCCGTTAAAAGTGTTGGTGAATCAAATGAGACCGGGACTATTGTCACTTTTCATCCGGATGCTGAGATTTTTACTCAAACCATCGAATATAGTTATGAAACCTTAGCCAATAGAATGCGAGAGCTTTCTTATTTAAACAAGGGAGTTACCATTTCCATTACAGATAAAAGACAGAAAGACGATAAGGGGGAGTATGTATCCGAGGCATTCTACTCGGATGAGGGATTAAAAGAATTCGTAAGGTTTTTAGATGATAACCGCGAGGCTTTAATTCGAAGTGTCATCTCAATGGAAGGTGAAAAAAATGGAATTCCAGTGGAAGTAGCAATGGTCTATAACACTTCATATACCGAGAACCTGCATTCTTATGTGAACAATATAAATACACATGAAGGGGGTACGCATTTATCTGGTTTTAGAAGAGGTTTGACCAGTACTTTGAAGAAATACGCCGATGCCTCCGGTATGTTGGATAAATTGAAGTTCGAAGTTCAAGGGGATGATTTTAGGGAAGGTTTAACCGCTATTGTTTCCGTAAAGGTTGCCGAACCTCAATTTGAAGGTCAGACCAAGACAAAATTAGGGAACCGGGAAGTTTCCTCAGCAGTAAGTCAGTCCGTATCTGAGATGTTGACCAATTATTTGGAAGAACATCCCGATGATGCCAAAATCATAGTGCAAAAGGTGATTCTGGCAGCCCAAGCCAGACATGCTGCGACCAAGGCTCGTGAAATGGTACAACGAAAGACCGTCATGAGTATTGGTGGTCTTCCAGGAAAATTATCCGATTGTTCTGATCAAGACCCAGTGAATTGTGAAGTTTTTCTTGTTGAGGGAGATTCGGCAGGGGGTACCGCCAAACAAGGTCGTGATAGGAACTTTCAAGCCATTCTACCACTACGCGGTAAAATCTTGAATGTAGAGAAGGCGATGCAGCATAAGGTTTTTGAAAATGAGGAGATCAAAAATATCTATACCGCCCTTGGGGTGACCATAGGTACCGAAGAGGATAGTAAGGCACTGAACTTGGAAAAGTTACGTTATCATAAGGTCGTCATTATGTGTGATGCCGATGTAGATGGTAGCCATATCGAAACCTTGATTTTAACATTTTTCTTTAGATATATGAGGGAATTGATTGAAAACGGACATGTCTATATTGCTACACCACCCTTGTACCTGGTCAAGAAAGGGACTAAAAAACGATACGCCTGGTCCGATGAAGAACGTGATGAGATTGCCGAGAGTTTTAGTGGCAGCGTAGGTATACAACGCTATAAAGGTCTTGGTGAAATGAATGCGGAACAATTGTGGGATACCACAATGAATCCCGAATTTAGAACATTACGGCAAATAACAATAGATAATGCCACTGAATCCGATAGGGTCTTCTCTATGTTAATGGGTGATGAGGTGCCTCCAAGGAGGGAGTTTATTGAGAAAAATGCCGTTTATGCGAACATTGATGCATAAGAATTGGCACTTACACAACAAAAATCCTGACTTTACGGTCAGGATTTTTAGTTTTAGTGAAAATTCTTACAGATGAAACGAATATTAAGCTTATTAGTAGTGGCCTTTAGCTTTCAAGCTATGGCTCAAACCGATATTAATAATATATTGGCAGCTGGTCTTAATGACGCTGAAAAATTCACAACAGATTATCTTTCGCCAGCCTCAGAGGGCATTCTATATAGTATGTCTAACGGATGGTATAATACGGCCGACGCCAAACCCTTGGCAGGATTCGAGATTTCGATAATTGGGAATATGGCCAGTTTTAAGAATAAGGATGATAAAAAGGCCTTTCAATTGAATACAGCAGACTATGAGAACCTTCAATTTGTTGATGGAAGCAATACAAAACTAGTATCAACTGCCTTGGGTGATATTGAAGGAGTCCGGGTATTTGTTGAGGATGAGAACGGACTTTTCAGAGAAGAGTTTGATCTTCCTTCAGGACTGGCCGCTGAAGGCATTAATTTTGTGCCAACGGGCTTCGTTCAAGCCAGTGTAGGTATAATTAAGGCTACCGAACTAAAGGCAAGATTTTTGCCCAAAATTAAATCCGAGGATTTTGGTATGAGTATGTATGGTTTTGGGATTCAGCACGAATTTACCAAACACTTACCTGCAGATAAGGTTTTACCTATAGCCATTTCGGGGGTAATTGGGTTTACCCATTTAGATGCATCCTACGACTTTACCAATACTGGTGTTGTTGCTGGACAAGACCAAAGACTCGAAATTAAAGCAGATACCTGGGTCTTTCAGGCTGTAGTTTCTACGAGATTGCCAATCATAAACTTTTATGGAGGCCTGGGATATTTATCCGGTAAATCAACTACAGATGTATTGGGAACCTACGTGGTACAATCTGGACCTGTACAGGCAACCTATGTAGATCCGTTTGCAGTTGCAAAAAAAGCCAGTGGGGTTACCGCCAATTTAGGGGCCAAATTGAAATTAGGATTCTTTAGATTGCATGCCGACTACGTTTTAGCTGAATTCAACACCTTTTCTTTTGGAGTTAATTTTGGCTTTAGGTAGATAAAGAAAATATCGTATACATAAAAGCCCTGACTTTATGGTCGGGGCTTTTTTATTATGAAATACTACTTGGGGGTACCTTATTCCCTAATTGCGAGAATATTTCCATTGTTATCTTCAAGTGTTGTGCGATCTGGCGATTCTTTCATAATAACTTTATCACTGACCTTGTCGTCTATCCCAGGATATGAGATTGTATAAATATTATCATTCTTTTCCCATCTAAAATCGGTTTTATAGACTACGCTACCATTTTCCATGATATGGTATCTTCCAAGATAGGCGTCATTAAAAATCCATTCAAGTCGCGTAGAAACCTTTCCTGATTCACTATTGGTAAGGGTAGATAAGCTTGCCCAAATCCCTATTACGGGGTCGTTATTTTCGGGGATTCTGGAACAGTTACTGGCGAGTATAATGCCTATAATGGCAATGAATGAAAAGAATTTTTTCATAAGTAGGAAATTTTGATTCGGGGTCGTTGTTTTGAGAACGTTAACAGCTTATTCGGTATTGTTATAATTCGATGTATGGCATAATATTTTGCTAATCTTCGTTGAATCACCTCTTTTTTTAACAAACAGCTTGTTTTAGTGCAGGGTAAAGCAGGTTCAAAAAATCTACTTAACTGATTTTTGTCATCTTTTTTCCCAGAGGAATCAGTACTTTTGCATCTTAAAATTTACAATTTAAAACGTTAAACATATGAAAGTTACCGTAGTAGGGGCAGGAGCTGTTGGTGCAAGTTGTGCCGAGTATATTGCCATAAAGAATTTCGCATCTGAAGTAGTGGTTTTAGACATCAAGGAAGGCTATGCTGAAGGCAAGGCCATGGACTTGATGCAAACAGCTTCTTTAAACGGATTTGATACTAAAATAACAGGAACCACCAATGATTATTCAAAAACTGCTGGTAGTGATATAGCCGTAATTACCTCTGGGATTCCCAGAAAACCGGGTATGACTCGGGAAGAATTGATCGGTATAAATGCGGGTATCGTTAAAACGGTGGCGACAAACCTTATTGAACACTCACCCGATGTGATACTTATAGTGGTCAGTAATCCTATGGATACCATGACCTATTTAGTTCATAAATCAACAGGATTGCCAAAAAACAAAATAATTGGTATGGGCGGTGCTTTGGATAGCGCCCGTTTTAAATATCGTTTGTCCGAGGCTATGGAAGCCCCAATTTCTGATATAGATGGTATGGTCATAGGAGGTCATAGTGACACCGGAATGGTACCTTTAGCATCCCATGCCACCCGAAACAGTATCAAAGTTTCAGAGTTTATTTCTGAAGACAGATTACAACAAGTAGTTGAGGACACCAAGGTGGGTGGTGCCACATTGACTAAATTATTGGGAACTAGTGCTTGGTATGCGCCAGGCGCAGCGGTATCATCCTTAGTTCAATCAATTGCTTGCGACCAAAAGAAAATGTTCCCATGCTCAACCCTTTTGGAAGGTGAATATGAACTTAATGATATTTGTATAGGCGTGCCAGTGATCTTGGGTAAAAACGGAATAGAAAAAATTGTGGATATTCCGCTTTCAAATGCCGAAAAAACCAAAATGAAAGAAAGTGCGGAAGGTGTTTCAAAAACCAATGGACTTTTAGACGTTTAGTCAAAAACTTTAATACTTATTTCAAAAGGCATCCTGATTTAAGTATTAGGGTGCTTTTGTTTTTTAGATTAACTCATAAATATATTGTCAATTCTTAGGGTAAATCATATATTTGCACGCTGTTGAGAAAAGCACATTTAAAATATACATAACCCATGCAAAATAAAGGACTTATAAAGCTTTTTGCCTTCTTATTCGGGCTCGTTAGTATCTACCAATTATCATATACGTTTATTACCAGTAAGATCGAAAAAGATGCTGAAGTTTATGCTTCCAATCAAATTACTGAAGCTGAGGAGAATTATGTTTCTAAAAGAGAAGCACTGGAAATCAACTACTTAGATTCAATTGGAGGTAATCCTATTTTAGGGTATACCAGCTATGATGATGCTAAGAAAAAAGAATTGAACAAAGGTCTTGACCTTAAAGGAGGTATAAATGTGACCCTTCAAATTTCTGTAAAGGATATTTTAAAAGGTCTCGCCAATAATTCAAAAAGCCCAATTTTCAATAAGGCTTTAGCAGATGCCGATACGGCATCCAAGAATAGTGATGATACCTATGTTGACCTTTTCTTTGATGCTTTTGATAACATTAAAGGAGATTCAAAATTAGCCTCTCCTGAAGTATTTGCGAACAAGGGTCTTAGTGATGAGATTAATTTTCAGATGACCGATGATCAGGTTAAACCGATTATCCGTAGGAAAATTGATGAGTCTATAGTTTCTGCTTTTGAGGTTTTGCGTGAACGAATTGATGGTTTTGGGGTTACCCAACCGAATATACAACGTGAAGGAAATTCTGGACGTATTTTGGTTGAATTACCAGGAGCTAGGGATATTGCAAGAGCTCAGGAATTGTTGTCAAGTACAGCACAATTAGAATTTTGGGAGACATATGAGCAGAATAACCCTAGCTTTGGAAGCTTCATCGTTGCTGCCAATGAAAGGCTTAAGTCAATTATTGAAACAGATGAAGTTGAGGAGCCAGTGAAAGAAGAATCGGAAATTGACTCCTTATTATCCGATGCAGCAGATTCTTTGGATCTTGCAAGTCAGGTGAATCCTTTATATGATATATTATTGCCTGCAAATCCAGGAACCAATGCTTTGTTCAGGGCAGCAATAAAAGATACGGCAAAGATTGGTTCATATTTAAGAATGCCCGAAATTCAACGCTTATTACCTGCTGATATTCAGTTTACAAAATTTTTATGGGAACGCCCTTCAGCCGATAATGTTGAGGTACTTAATTTATATGCATTAAAATCGAATAGAAGTAACACCCCAAGAATAAGCGGTGACGTCGTTAGTGATGCTAGGGATACCTATGATCAATTTAGCAAGCCGGCCGTTAGTATGAGCATGAATTCTAGAGGTGCCAAAGAATGGCAAAAATTAACGAGCGACGCAAACATAAACAATACAGGTATTGCTGTTGTCCTGGATAATAAAGTCTATACCGCACCAGGCTGTTCGGTTGTTGGTGGTATTTCCGGGGGTGGTACTGAAATTACCGGTTCCTTCACAGTTGATGAAACCAAGGATATCGCCAATGTATTGAGAGCAGGTAAATTACCGGCAAAAGCAGAAATCATTCAATCGAATGTTGTAGGGCCTTCTTTAGGACAAGAAGCTATTGATAGTGGCTTTATGTCATTCTTGATTGCAATGGCCATTGTTTTAATATGGATGGTATTCTATTATGGGAAGGCAGGAATCTTTGCGGACATTGCTTTATTGTTGAACATACTGTTGATTTTTGGAGTACTCACAAGCTTAGGTGCTGTATTGACCTTACCTGGGATTGCTGGTATCGTTTTGACTATCGGTATGTCAGTTGATGCGAACGTACTTATTTTTGAACGTATTAAAGAAGAATTGGCGAAAGGTAAAGGAAAGTCCCAAGCCGTTTCAGATGGTTTTGGTAACGCACTTTCATCGATTTTAGATGCGAATATCACTACTGGTTTAACGGCCTTGATATTGTTCTTGTTTGGTTCAGGCCCAATAAAGGGATTTGCAACAACCTTATTGATTGGTATCCTTACTTCGTTATTTACAGCAATTTTCATTACCAGACTATTGGTTGATTGGTATTTGAGTGGTAAAGGAAGAACCCTGGATTTTTCTACTACCCTTACTAAGAACCTTTTCAAGAATATGAACATTAATTTCTTGAGTAAAAGAAAGATTGCTTATGTAATTTCATTTATTCTGGTCGGTATTGGGGTATTCTCCTTGTTCTTTGGCCCTGGATTACAACAAGGTGTTGATTTTGTTGGAGGCCGTTCATATCAAGTGCGTTTTGAAAAAGAGGTAAGCCCATCTGAAATAGCATCGGAATTGAATACCGTATTTGGTAGTGGAACCAACGTTAAAACCTATGGAGAAGCAAATCAAATCAAAATTACAACACCGTATAAAGTAGATGTCGAAGGTGTCGAAGTTGATAATGAGATTCAGGATAAATTATTTACTTCGCTTCAAAAGTATTTACCGGACGGAACTTCTCAGGAAGATTTTATCGTTGGTAGTGATGACAAGGCAATAGGAATAATGCAATCGGTTAAAGTAGGGCCTACGATAGCCGATGATATCAAGAAAAATGCGTTCTTGGCAATTATTGGTTCGTTGGCCGTGGTCTTTCTATACATTCTCTTACGTTTTAGAAAATGGCAATTTTCATTGGGAGCGGTTGTGGCTGTATTCCATGATGTACTTATTGTCTTGGGTATTTTCTCTATCACAGGTAAAATAATGCCTTTTAATATGGAAATTGACCAGGCATTCATTGCAGCTATATTAACCGTAATAGGCTATTCTTTGAATGATACCGTGGTTGTTTTTGACCGTATACGGGAAATCATCGGTGAAAGAGGCTGGAAAGGGGGTAGCAATATTAATGCTGCTGTGAACAGTACTTTGGGTCGTACTTTAAATACATCTTTAACAACGTTAGTTGTGTTGTTGACCATATTTATTTTTGGTGGTGAATCGTTGAGAGGATTTATGTTTGCCATGATCGTGGGAGTCGTTGTGGGTACGTATTCGTCGGTTTTCATTGCGACACCTGTAATGTATGATACAATGAAGAAGAAGATATTAGATGGCAAAGAAGCCTAAGAATAGTAAAAGTTATAAATAAAAAGGCCGCTCTAAAGCGGCCTTTTTTCATTAAGATTTAAATAATTAAATACTCAAAAGCCATTTTTTGGCATCACCTTCCTGTTCAAAGATTTTACCCTCATAACCCAGATTTTGCATGATGGTTTCAAAAATAGATAAATTGGTAAAAGCGATTTTGTCCGGTACTACCCCAGCAATAATAAAATCTACCTGCCAACCTATGATATCCAATGATTGGGTTATATTGAAAGCCGATTCAGCGGGTAATCTGCCTTTTACCCTTGAAACGACCATGATACGATTTAGATTTGTATTACGCGCCATGTCTGCTACTTGTTTCCATGCGGCAATTCCCTCTTCTAATTCCTCACCGGGAGTACGCTTCCCTTTAAATTCAACACGCAAAAAATCCTTAAAAACCTTGTGTTTTATTGCTATAGACATACTAAAAATATTTGGTAGGAGAACCTTGTCAAAAGTAAGATAGAAATAAAGATAATAAAACAATGATAAACAGAAACACTCAAAAAATTAAATGGAATACCATCTATATTTAGGATTGCGTTATCATACCAATTGAACCGGTCTCACCATCTTTCAGTATAAAGCGGTATTGTGGAAACAAACCGGCTTCCTCCCTGTGCGAAACAAAGATTATAGTTGTATTGCTTTCTTTTGCGATTTTATTCACTAAGGCAACCAGTAATGCGGCTGATTCATCATCAAGGCCAGCTGTGGGCTCATCCAAAATCAATAAAAGAGGATGTTTTATCATTGCTCTTGTCGTCATGACCA
>JABDKZ010000161.1 GCA_013001935.1 Maribacter sp. | reverse complement strand
ACCAAAGAATGGGCAAAACGTGAAGGCAAGGATTGGGAACCCTACTGGAAAGATAAGGACACTAAGCTTTTGCATTTTATAGGTAAGGACAATATTGTTTTTCATTGTATTATTTTCCCGAGTATTTTAAGGGCCCATGGAGATTATATCTTACCAGATAATGTACCGGCGAACGAGTTTTTGAATTTGGAAGGCAACAAACTGTCAACCTCTAAAAACTGGGCTGTTTGGCTGCATGAATATTTAGTGGAATTTCCGGATATGCAAGATGTATTGCGCTATACGTTGACTGCAAATGCCCCGGAAACCAAGGACAACGATTTCACCTGGAAAGATTTTCAAGCGCGTAATAACAATGAATTGGTTGCCATTTTCGGCAACTTCATTAACCGTGTCGTTGTATTGACAAATAAATACTACAACGGGGTTGTTCCGAACCCTTCAACATTCAGTGAATTTGACAAGGAGACTTTAACGGAGCTTAGAAAATATCCTGAAATAATTTCAAGCGCTATTGAAAGGTATCGCTTTCGTGAAGCAAGTCAGGAATTAATGAATTTAGCCCGTTTGGGCAATAAGTATCTCGCCGATGAAGAACCTTGGAAAGTGATTAAGGAAGATGGGGAACGCGTAAATACCATTATGTTCGTTGCCCTACAAATCGCAACCGGTTTGGCGGTTCTATGTGAACCCTTTTTACCATTTACTTCAAGGAATTTAAAGACCATACTCCGTCTTAATGAGGAGGATACCAACAAAATTATCCCTCAAGAGATTGCTTCTGCCCATAAAAAGGGGCCTCGCAATGACGATTTGCGATGGAACGATGTTTCCAACAAAGAAACCTTGCTCCCAGCCAATCATCAAATCGGTAAAGCAGCCTTACTCTATCGTAAAATAGAAGATAAAGAAATACAGGCCCAATTGGACAAATTGGAAGCGACCAAAAAAGCCAATGAAAACGAAAACAAAGCACTTATGCCACAAAAAGATACTATCACTTTCGACGATTTCTCTAAACTTGATATGCGTGTTGGGACCATTGTTGAGGCTGAAAAAATGGCCAAGGCCAAAAAATTACTAGTATTAAAAGTTGACACGGGTCTTGATACCAGAACCATCGTTTCGGGCATTGCTGAAAGTTTTACTCCAGAAGAAATCGTTGGTAAAAAAGTAACCGTTCTTGTGAATTTAGCACCACGTGCTTTGCGTGGTGTTGAAAGCGAAGGAATGATTCTTATGACTGAAAACGCGGAAGGTAAACTGGTATTTGTTAACCCCGATGAAGATGGGGTTGGAAATGGGTTGACCATTAATTAGTTCCTTGTGCAACTCATCCCCTACATCGCCAAACACACCCAACTCTCTGAAAAAGGCATTATCAATACGGTTGAACTTATAGATCAGGACTGTACCATACCCTTTATATCCCGATATCGGAAGGAGCGTACCGGGAATTTGGATGAAGTTCAGATTGGAATCATTGTAGCCTTCAAGACCCAATTCGAGGCCTTAAAAAAACGAAAGACCGCTATCATCAAAGCCCTTGATGAACAGGGGGTATTAACCAATGGGCTAAAAGAGAAAATCACTCAATCAGAAGACCTAACAAGGCTTGAAGACCTATATCTTCCTTATAAAAAGAGCAAAAAGAGCAAGGCGGAAACGGCCCGTAAAAACGGTTTGGAACCCTTGGCCAAAATTATAATGGCGCAGCGTAATGAGGAGATTGAATTTGAGGCTTCAAAGTATGTAAACAACGATGTTCCTAATGAAGGTGATGTACTTGAAGGTGCTCGGCATATCATCGCTGAATGGATAAATGAACGCTCAGATATCCGTAGTCAGCTACGCTATCAGTTCGGGAAATTCGCAGAAATAACGACGAAGGTGATTGCCACAAAAAAAGATGAGGAAAAAGCTCAAAAATTTCGAGATTATTTTGATTGGAGTGAGGCTTTGAATCGATGTCCATCACATAGACTTTTGGCTATTCTTCGCGCTGAAAACGAAGGTTTCATTCGAGTGAAGATTGAAATTGATGTAGAGCGAGCCATTCAAAAAATAGAAGATCTCATTATAAAAAGCAGTAATGCCTGTGCAAGCCAAATTAGAATGGCGATACAAGATGCATGTAAACGATTGTTGTTCCCCTCCCTATCCAACGAAATACTAAAAAAAGCTAAAGAAAAAGCCGATGATTCGGCAATCCAAGTATTCGCTAAAAACCTCAAACAGTTATTATTGGGAGCTCCTTTGGGTGAAAAACGAATTTTGGCAATTGACCCGGGTTTCAGGACAGGTTGTAAAATTGTTTGCTTAAGTGCACATGGCGAACTGGAACATAACGAGACCATTTACCCTCATGCCCCCCAACATGATAGTAAAGGCGCCATAAAAAAAATAAGTACCCTGGCCGATGCCTATAAAATTGAAGCAATCGCTATCGGTAACGGCACTGCTTCCAGAGAAACGGAACATCTTATAAAGCGCATTCAATTTAGAAATCCCGTTGAGGTTTTTGTAGTGAGTGAGGCCGGTGCTTC
>JABDKZ010000154.1 GCA_013001935.1 Maribacter sp. | reverse complement strand
ATGTATTAGTAGGATTATCCAAAGGCGAGCTCGTATTTGAACACCCGGGAATACATGCCAAGGAAACGACCATATTGTGCAGTAGAAATGCAACTTTGGAGGATTTTGAACATGTAATTTCCGTTTTGGAAAATGGTGAATTTCCAATTGATTCTTTTATTACCCATAATGTAGCTTATAATAATATGATCGCCGATTTTGATAGTTGGTTAGATCCTGCCAATGGGGTAATAAAAGCAACCGTAGATTTTTAATCGTAAAACGAAAAATGTATGCCCAAGGATTATGTGCAAATAGACCCACGAGACAATATAATTGTTGCTTTGACCGACTTAAAACAGGGTACTTCGGCAATTGTCAATAATGATCAGATTATTCTTCAAGAAGCTGTAAAGGGCAAACATAAATTTGCTTTAATCGACTTTGAAATTGGGGACGATATATATATGTACGGTACGTTAATTGGGAAAGCAACGACACCTATAGGAAAAGGTGAAACAATTACTACTGAAAATATTGTTCATGCTTCTGTCAATTACCAAGTTGAGGAAGAAAGGATATCTTGGAATCCCCCAGATGTAACCGCATGGAATTCAAAAACATTTAATGGATATCATCGTAATAATGGGGAAGTAGGCACGGCTAATTATTGGCTGGTCATCCCGATGGTTTTCTGTGAAAATCGAAATGTTGAAGTACTGAAATCAGCACTTCTACGATCTTTGGGTTACCAGACAATTACCGATTTTGCGGTCGATACCGATATGCTGGTACGGGAATATCAAAAAGGCGTACCAATTGAAGATTTATTGCAATCCCAGATAATTAAAACCCCCGATGAGGTTATTCAGAATAGGACATTCCCGAATGTTGATGGTGTTAAATTTTTGACCCATGACGGGGGCTGCGGTGGTTTTCGCCTTGATTCGGAAACCTTATGCAGCCTTCTAGCAGGATATATAACCAATTCGAATGTGGCCGGAGCAACGATTTTGAGCTTGGGATGTCAAAATGCAGAAGTCGGTTATATGAAAGAAGAGATTAAGAAAAGGGATCCAAAATTTGCTAAACCCTTATACATTCTCGAGCAGCAAAAAAGTAAAAGTGAACGACAATTTATTGAAGATGCTGTAAAAAAGACTTTTTTGGGGTTGATTGAGGCAAATAAGACCAAACGGGAACCAGCACCTCTCAGTAAATTGGTTTTAGGATTGGAATGTGGTGGATCCGATGGTTTTTCGGGGATTTCTGCGAACCCCGCTTTAGGCCATACGTCAGATTTGATTGTGGCCCTAGGAGGAACCACTATCTTATCAGAGTTTCCTGAACTTAATGGCGTTGAACAAGAATTGATCAATCGTTGCCTTACCCGACAGGAAGCCGTTAAATTCACCCATTTAATGGATACCTATTCCGCTAGGACAGTTGCGCTAGGCTCTGCATTCGCCAACAATCCGTCCCCAGGGAATATAAAGGATGGTTTGATCACAGATGCCATGAAATCTGCCGGAGCCGCTAAAAAAGGAGGCACCTCACCCATAACCGATGTACTTGACTATTCGGAAAAAGCAACGAAAAAAGGATTGAATCTTCTATGCACCCCCGGTAATGATGTTGAAAGTACCACCGGTTTGGCAGGGTCAGGGTGTAATATTATAGCATTTACCACAGGTCTGGGTACACCAACAGGAAATCCTGTTGCCCCAGTCATAAAAATATCAAGCAACAATACCTTGAACGAACGAATGAAAGACATTATTGACTTCAATACAGGAAGTATTATTACTGGGGAGGATACAATAGAGAACAAAGGGGAAGAACTTTTGGATTATATTGTTAAAGTGGCAAGTGGGGAGATACAGACTGCCGCCGTAAGACTGGGGCAGGATGATTTCATACCATGGAAAAGGGGAATCTCATTGTGATTGGCCTATGGTATATCTGAATAGAAAAACACACCACATCAGCACTCGACCTGAGCGCATTCTCCAATTCGGGGCAGGGAATTTTTTACGAGGTTTTATAGATTACTTCGTTCAAGAACTGAATGAAAAAATAAACTTTAATGCAGGGGTAGTTGTAGTAAAACCAACTTCAACAAGTAATTATGATCAATTAAAAAAGCAGGAAGGACTCTATACCCTTTTCTCAAATGGCATCAAAAATGGAAAAGCAGTTAGCGAGAGCAGGATCATCGATTGTATTCAAAGATGCATAAATCCCTATAATGATTATGACCAATATTTGAGGATTGCACAGAACCCTGAATTGCGCTTTATTGTCTCAAATACAACAGAAGCCGGTATTGCCTATGAACACAATGATAAGCTCCAGGACACTCCCCAAAAGAGTTTTCCGGGGAAACTAACCGCACTTTTGCACAAAAGATTCGTGCACTTTGGTGGTGCTTCGGACAAAGGCATAATTGTTTTTCCCTGTGAGTTGATCGACAGGAACGGGGATAACCTTAAAAGAATAATTCTTCAATACGCCGACGATTGGAATTTAGAGGAAGGTTTTGTACAGTGGATCAGTGACGATAATATATTCTGCAATACATTGGTAGACCGTATCGTCCCTGGCTATCCAAAAGATAAAATGGAAGATATCTCAAAAGAATTAGGATATAAGGATAATCTGGTCGTTGAAGGCGAACAGTTTCATTTATGGGTCATAGAAGGACCCAAATACGTGAAAACGGAATTTCCTGCCATGGAATGTGGGTTGAATGTTGTTTTTACGGATAATATGGAACCATACCGAACAAGGAAGGTCCGCATATTAAATGGCGCCCATACCACTTTGGTACCAGTAGGATATTTGTATGGTATTGATAATGTTCGGGAATCCTTGGAAGATCCAGTTGTTGGCTCCTATTTGAAACAAGCTATTTTTGAGGAAATCTGCCCAACGTTGGATTTTCCGGACGCAGCCTTAAAACAATTTGCAAATGATGTTCTTAAAAGGTTTATAAATCCCTTTTTAGAGCATGAATTAATCAGCATTTCATTAAATTCAATATCAAAATATAAAACACGGGTATTACCTTCTGTCATAGAATATATCAAAAGGAAAAATGCCCTTCCCAAGAAGTTATTGTTTTCATTGGCGGCGCTCATCGCTTTTTATAAAGGCGAAAGGAACGGGGAGTTTATAGGTTTAAATGACGACCAAGAAGTTTTGGACTTTTTCCAAAAACAATGGTCCACGAACAACTATGACGCCATTGTTAAAAATGTACTTTCCAATAG
>JABDKZ010000153.1 GCA_013001935.1 Maribacter sp. | reverse complement strand
GGACAGCTTAATCCAGGCTGGTTATTGGTTGCCGTTAAAGTATACGAACCTGTTTGGGTAACGGTAATGCTTGCCGATGTTTCACCGGAATCCCAGGAATAATCATAATTGGCATTTGGAATCTGCTCCCCTATGATTATCGAGTCGCTATTTTCGCACATATAAACTTCAGTAGGAAAATCCAGAACCGCGGTTTCAATGTATTCCAGTTCAAAATCCTGGGAAACATCATAACAGTTTGGATTGTACAAGGAAGCTATGCGGATATAAATGGTCTCTGTACTTCCCATAGTGCCATATTGTTTTGGTAAGGAATTCGTTCCTAAAGTGGCATCATTGAATGAGCCATAATAACTCACGATATACTCTGATGGGCTTTGGGCACCCAAGACCTCAATATCCTTAACAGCAAGATCATAGGTATCTATATCATCACAATAGGCATCATCCAAAACCATATTCGCTACTGGATTTGTATAAAAAACAACATTGACATCGCTAATAACATTGTTGTTCGAAGGCATAATGACTTGAACCCTGTATTGGGCAGAAGAGGTCACCTGTAAGGTAGGGTTATGTTGCCCGTTTATAGGCTGAAAACCACTTCCTAAATCCTCGAACCAGTTATAATCAATTGCATTGGTTGTAGTTGCATCAAGTGTAATAACATCATTTTCACAGGCTGAAATCGGCGGACCTAGAAGATTGTCTATAATTGAACAGTCTAAAGCATCAAAGGGGTTGGTAACAAAAATGTGACCTGAAAACTGAATGGAAAACCCTGAATTGTTATTACTGAAGTTATTGATCAGTAAATAGTAATCTTCTCCAGGCTCTACTTGGAGCCATTCTTCATATTGCACATTATCAGTATTGCCTGTGGGGTCTTCACCCACACCAATAAAAGCGCTTTCATCTTGATTATCAAAAAAATTGCATCGAATAGGGTCTCCCAAAGTAGTACAATCACTGGTCTTATAAAGTGCAAAATCCCAATCTTCAGAGGTATCAAAACCTAAATTGAAACCCAATTGGCCAGATGCACCAGTTCTAAAGCGATACCATGCAGAGTTCGATTCTATTGTTCCCAATAAGGTTTCTTCCAAACATCCACTCACATTGACCCCATTAAAGTCATCGGTGCCAAGCCCAAAAGTCCCTCCATTAACCGGCGTGTTGTTACAAATGGGTATAGCATTGCTACAATCAGGTGAAACCTGGGCAAATATGCCGGTCATACCCAATAGCACAGCGATATATACTAAAATACCTTTACGTATCATAAGTAGGCCGATAATTGCAGATTATAAAAATAATCGGTGGATTGCCTTAACACTAATTTATGTTGTGTAATAAGGTTATAGGGGTATAAAGTGCCATATTATGTATATCTTTGCCGTTCTGTAAAGTAATTTTTAAATGAAATTAGATCGTACATTGAAAGAGCATTTTGAAGATATAGGAAATGACCATGTTTCTGCTGCTGAAGATACGCCATTACGTCCCGATGCATTCGTATTGGATGATGATGAAAAAATAGAACGAATAAAAGCGAACGTGAGGGAAATAATGCTCACCTTAGGCCTTGATCTTGATGATGATAGCCTCGGTGGTACGCCCGATCGTGTTGCCAAAATGTTCGTTAAAGAGATTTTTGGAGGATTGCACCCTAAAAGAAAACCAAAATCCTCAACTTTTAAGAATAAATATAAATACGGCGAAATGTTAGTAGAAAAGAACATTACGCTCTATTCTACTTGCGAACATCACCTATTGCCCATAGTTGGGAAGGCACATGTGGCCTATATCTCTAATGGCACCGTAGTTGGGCTTTCTAAAATGAACCGTATTGTTGATTTTTATGCTAAAAGACCGCAGGTTCAGGAACGTTTGAACATTCAAATCGTAAGGGAATTACAAAAAGTATTGAACACTGAAGATGTTGCCTGTGTAATCGATGCCAAGCACTTATGCGTAAATTCAAGGGGAATAAGGGATATAGAAAGTAGTACAGTAACTGCCGAGTATGGCGGTAAATTCAAGGACGAAAGTATTCGTCGTGAATTCTTGGAATATCTTAATCTAGAGACAAAATTTTAACTGTTTTAGCCCAAAATGCAATTGTACAAAGAACAGACGCTAAAAATCACCAATTCACTTACTGGTAAAAAAGATGTTTTTAAGCCCATTAACGAGGGCCATATTGGTATGTATGTTTGTGGACCTACCGTTTATAGCAATGTACATCTAGGCAATTGTAGGACCTTCATGTCTTTTGATATGATTTTCAGGTATTTAAGACATTTAGATTACAAAGTACGTTACGTGCGTAATATTACCGATGCAGGACATTTGGTAGATGATGCGGATGAGGGTGAAGATAAAATTGCTAAAAAGGCAAGGTTAGAGAAAATTGAACCCATGGAAGTCGTTCAGCGTTATACGGTAGATTTTCATAAAATACTGGAACAGTTTAATTTCTTACCACCAAGTATTGAACCAACTGCTACGGGCCATATTATTGAACAGTTGGAAATAATCAAGGAAATACTGCAAAAGGGTTATGCTTATGAGGTAAACGGCTCTGTATACTTTGACGTAAAAAAATTCAATGAGCGTTTCGAGTATGGCAAATTAAGTGGCCGAAAGTTGGAGGATATGATTGCCAATACCAGAGAGTTGACCGCCCAAAGCGAAAAAAGAAGCCCTCAGGATTTTGCTTTGTGGAAAAAAGCAGAGCCACAGCATATTATGCGTTGGCCTTCGCCCTGGGGTGATGGTTTTCCCGGTTGGCATTTAGAATGTACGGCCATGAGTACCAAGTATCTTGGAGAGACCTTTGATATTCACGGTGGGGGAATGGATTTAAAATTTCCGCATCACGAATGTGAAATTGCACAGGCCGAAGCAAGTAATGGCCATTCACCGGTAAACTATTGGTTACATGCCAATATGTTGACGTTGAATGGGAAGAAAATGGCAAAATCTACCGGCAATAATATTCTGCCCGGTGAGATTTTTTCAGGTGAGAATACCATCCTAAGTAAACCCTTTACGCCTTCCGTAGTACGGTTTTTTATGATGCAGGCGCATTATACCAGTATATTGGATTTAAGTAATGATGCGCTCTTGGCATCTGAAAAGGGTTATCACAGATTAATGGATGCCATTGATTCCCTAAAGGATTTACCAACGGGTAAAAAATCTGACTTTAATATTTCCGAATGGAGGCAGAAATGTTATGAGGCCATGAACGATGATTTTAATACACCCATTCTTATTGCAAATTTGTTTGAGGCTGTTAAGCATATTAATCTCATTAAAGAAGGTAAAGAGAGCGTAAGCGAGTCGGACAAGGAATTGCTTCAAAAAACCATAAATGACTTTGTGTTTGAAGTATTGGGATTGGAAGATAAGCGCGAAAGTGGTCAAGATTCAGATACGCTTCAGCGTGTGGTTGAATTATTGATTCAATTAAGAAATGAAGCACGTACCAATAAAGATTTTGCCACTTCCGATAAAATTCGTGATCAATTGGTTGCTATGGGCATTCAACTGAAAGACGGTAAGGACGGTACGACTTTTAGCATTTCCTAGTGCCATAAAACCCCTCTAAAAACCTTATCTCAATAGGTATGGAAACGAGAATTAGTTTAAAGAAAATACTTATAGCCCCTTTTGTTTTATTGGTGAAGTTTTATCAATATGCTATTTCACCTTACACCCCTGCCACCTGTCGTTACGCTCCCACCTGTTCCCAATACACTTTGGAAGCTTTGCAAAAACACGGGCTTTTTAAAGGAGGCTGGCTTGCTGTAAAGCGCATTTTTAGTTGCCACCCTTGGGGTGGAAAGGGGTATGATCCAGTTCCTTGAAACTTTCATGATTGTTTAGCTATCTTTTCTTAAATACAAACTTCCCCATGCGTAGTACTTTATTCTAAATACTTATCTTAGCCCTTCAAATTTTACATATGCACTTCTTAGGCTTTTTATGGAATCCGAATGAAACCTTGTTCAAAATTGGTTTCCTTCAAATTAAATATTACAACTTATTGTGGATTGTTGCCTTCGCCCTCGGCTGGTACATCATGAAGCGAATTTTCGATAATGAAAAGAAATCAATTGAACAGCTTGATTCACTTTTCATATATACTGTTTTAGCGACCATGTTGGGCGCACGATTGGGACATGTATTCTTTTATGATTGGCCTTACTATAAAGACCATATTGCCGAAATTCTATTACCAATACGTGAGAGTGCAAATAGCACCTTATTCGGAATAATCAATGGGTACGAATTTACTGGATTTACAGGCCTGGCAAGTCATGGTGCTGCCATTGGCATTATTATAGGCATGTATCTTTTCACACGAAAATACCCTGATTTTAAATTACTTTGGATTCTGGACCGCGTGGTAATACCAGTTGCAATCGGTGCATTCTGTGTTCGATTGGGTAATTTTTTCAATTCTGAGATCAATGGGAAAGTTACTGATGAATCTTTCATCTTTGCTACAAAATTCATTCGCGATTCCGATGATATGCATCCATCAAAAGCAATGGGTATTACCAAGGAAAAAACCGTGAATGCTGCCTATGATGCCATTGAGAACAATGCACAGTTCTCTGAATACTTGGCTCAAATTCCATATAGACACCCCGCTCAGCTGTACGAAGGGGTTTGCTATATATTCGTCTTCCTCCTATTGTATTATTTATACTGGAAAACCGATAAAAAAAACAAATTAGGATATCTTTTTGGACTATTTCTGGTGGCACTATGGACCGTTCGTTTCTTTGTTGAATATGTCAAGAAAAGTCAAGGTGGTTTTGAGGAATCCCTGGGTCTTTTCTCAACGGGGCAATGGTTGAGTATCCCGTTCATAATAATAGGTCTTTATTTTATGTTCAGGCCAAGCACCAGTGTCCGCTAGTTTTAGCCGTTATTTGGACTAATAAATCGTCTGTCATGAAAATATTCCATAAAGTCATCCAGGGTGTAGTTTTAAGTTCATTTATACTATTTGTTTGCTGTAAAGAGGATGTTAAAAGAGAGATTAAAACCCAAGCAGTGACTTTTACCAAAGAAGGTGTTTTAACTATTTACAAGAATCAAACTGATTCTGTGGCCGTTCGCTTGGATATTGAAATAGCCGAATCGGATTATGAAACGGAGACCGGTTTAATGTATCGCAAGGGCATGGAGGAAAACCAGGGTATGCTATTTATTTTCCCCGATATTCGACAGCATTTTTTTCATATGAAGAATACTGAATTTGGTTTGGATATCATTTTTTTGGATGAAAATTTAAGGATTGCTAGCATCCAGGAGAATCCAAAACCATTTGATGAAAAGCTATTACCGTCGCAAGTCCCTGTGCAATATGCCTTGGAAATAAATGCAGGGTTGTCAGAAAAATGGCTTTTGGAAGTGGGTGACAAAATCGAATTCACCAAACTTTAACCCAATGGATTACCTCTTGTTTGGTGAGGAATCTGAAAGACTCCATTTTCGGAAGATACGACCTTCTGATTTTAGATCTTGGCTACCTTTTCATGAAGACCCTTCAAGTAATGAATTTTGGGTTGATGAAGGTTTTTCGACCCAAGTTGCATGTCAAAAATGGTTTGATAATACCTTCCAGCGCTATGCGAATAAACTAGGTGGTATGAATGCTTTAATTACGAAGGACACCGGGGCATTTATTGGCCAATGCGGATTATTGATACAGACCGTAAATGATGTTCAGGAACTTGAAATAGGTTACTCCTTGTTACCTGCATATAGAAATAAAGGCTATGCAACGGAAGCCGCAATGAAATGCAAATCCTTTGCTTTTGAACAAAAGCTAGCGAAATCCTTGATATCTATAATTCATATGAAAAATAGAGCATCACAAAAGGTTGCGATTAAAAATGGCATGTCGCATGACCATACCACAACCTATAAGAACAATCCAGTACATATTTTTAGGGTTACTATGTAATTATCCATATTTTGCCAGTCCAATTTAGCGATGGGAATGCAAAAGAAGAATCAAGAGAATCCAATTTCAAAGAAAAGAAGTGTTCCCAACGCAAAACACTGGGCTGTTTTCACGGATAATACATCGGATAAGGCCTCTTTGGTTGAAGATCTCTTAAAAGGCCAATTGCCTCAAGTTTTGTTTTTTTTGAACGGCTTAAAAGGCGCCTTATTTTCTAAATTGGCCTTGATTAAATTTATTGATGAAGAAAGCCGACATGGCGATAGTGGTATAACCGGAAGCTCAAAACAAAGCCTGCAATCTAGGTCTAGTGGCGAGCAAAAACGGATTCTTC
>JABDKZ010000152.1 GCA_013001935.1 Maribacter sp. | reverse complement strand
ATGAAATCCATAAAATTGCCCCTAAAAATTGGAATATTATGGAAATATGTGGAGGGCAGACCCATAGCCTGGTCAAAAATGGTATTTTGGAATTATTGCCCGAGACAGTACGAATGATCCATGGCCCAGGTTGTCCGGTATGTGTAACACCACTCAATTTAATAGATAAGGCGATCGAGTTGTTGGAAAACGATGTAATCCTTTGTTCCTATGGCGATATGATCCGTGTACCCGGAAGTAATAAAAGTCTATTGGAAGCAAAAGCCAGCGGAGGTGATTTAAGGATTTTGTACTCCCCTATTGAAGCAGTTTCTATTGCAAAGGAAAATCCGGATAAGGAAGTTGTTTTCTTTGCCGTGGGATTTGAAACCACCGCTCCGGCAAATGCCTTATCGGTTTTACATGCAGAAAAAGAAGGTCTTACCAATTATTCCATTTTAGCCTCCCATGTATTGGTGCCTCCGGCAATGGAGGCGATTCTAAGTGATGAACTCTGTAATATAGATGCCTTTTTGGGTGCTGGCCATGTTTGTGCAATTATGGGAATGCAAGAGTATTATCCACTGGTTGAAACGTATCAAATACCCATTGTCATTACGGGTTTTGAACCCCTGGATCTGGTACAAGGAATTTATATGGCCGTGAAACAATTAGAGGAAGGGAAGTTTTTACTGGAAAACCAATATGCAAGAGTAGTAAAGGAACACGGAAATAAGGCGGCCATTGATGTAATTGAAAAGGTATTTGAAGTAGGGAATCGAAAGTGGCGGGGCATTGGGGAAATTCCCAATAGTGGCTATAACATAAGGGAAGCCTATAGAAAATTTGATGCAGAGGCCAAATTCAAGGTTGGGAAAATTTCTGCACCTGAAAATTCCGAATGTATGGCCGGCGAAATACTTAGAGGTATCAAAAAACCACATCAATGCAGTCAATTTGGCAAAGCCTGTACCCCTTCCAATCCCTTAGGTGCGCCTATGGTTTCTTCTGAAGGTGCCTGCGCTGCCTATTTTCATTTTTCCGATAATTTAATTTCTTCAAAATAAATGGATACATCAAAACCAGGATCAGAAACCATAAACCTAGGTCATGGAAGTGGTGGCACGATGACAAGGGATCTTTTAGATAAAGTTATCTTTAAAACCTTCAATAACCCCTACCTAAATCAAAAACATGATGGTTCAATTGTCAAATTTACTGGGGATTATGCCATTTCCACGGACAGTTTTGTCATTACCCCTATTTTTTTCAAAGGGGGTAACATAGGTGAATTGGCGGTCAATGGTACCGTTAATGATGTTGCCATGTGTGGGGCCATCCCCAAATTTCTATCCCTGGCATTTATTGTTGAAGAAGGCCTGTCTATTGATGATTTTACTAAAATTGTAAATTCAGTAAAAACGGCGGCCGATAAAAGTGGAGTGCAAATAATTACGGGTGATACCAAAGTCGTTGAACGTGGAAAAGGGGATAAAATCTTTATCAACACCACAGGTTTTGGGGAAGTTCATCCAAAAGGAGAAATTTCTGTCGACAATATCAAGGTTGGGGATAAAATCATCGTTAGTGGTTATATCGCACAACACGGTATGGCCATCATGTCTGAACGGGAAGGTTTGGAATTTGAATCTACCATTGTTAGTGATACAACGAACGTAAATTTTTTAGTACAGGAATTATTGGACAAATTCGGGAATAAGATACACTTGTTCAGAGATCCCACCAGAGGTGGTTTGGCGAGTGTTTTATCTGAAATTGCAACTGATATCAATAAAGGAGTGGCAATCAATGAAAACAATATACCTCTTGAAATGCAGGTTGCTGCAGCCTGTGAAATTTTAGGGTTAGACCCCATGTATGTAGCCAATGAAGGTATTTTTATTGCTATTGTTGCAGCGGAGGTGGCAGATGCAGTAGTTGAAACCATGAAAAACAATGAAAAAGGGGCAAATGCTGCATGCATAGGTGAAATTAGCGATGGGCATCCCAAAAAAGTGATTCTAGAAAGCAGCATAGGAGGTAAACGAATCGTAAGCCCCTTGATCGGTGAACAATTACCGCGTATTTGTTAAGTACTATAAACCCAATAAACTCCTATAACAATTGCAAATAACCCCCCTGCAAAACGAATACCTTTAAAAAATAATTCGTTATGCTCATTTTTGGCAAAGGAGGAAATTTGCCCAATTACAAAAGCGAATAGGGTCATCGCCAAAATAATACCAAGACCAAACCCCAATACATAAAGTACGGCATCTGACTGCTCATCAAAGCTTAAAACAGGGATGAACAATAAAAAATGGGCTATGCCGGCCAGACCATGCAAAAATCCAATAGAAAATGAAGCAAAGTTACTTTGCTTTATGTTTTTGTCATGAACATGATGGTGTGATTTCTCATGGGAATGTTCGTGCTTATGGGAATGGATGATTACTGCATTCTCACTATGGACATGTAGATGCTTGTGGTTTTTTTCTTTTTTAAAGATCTTATAAAAGGCCCAAACCCCAATACCAATCAATACAAGACCAACTATTTGTTCACTATAATTCGATATGTGTTCAATTGGAATCAGCTCTTTGAAGAGTACAAACAAGAATCCTATCAACAACATCCCAACAAGGTGGCCAATGCCCCAAAAAAGACCGATTTTCCAAGCTTTTTTTTTGGATTCAATGGCAAAAGGTACAACAGCTGCTAAATGATCAGGTCCCGTTATTACGTGCAACATTGATGCAATTATACCTGTCGTTAATGAAAATGTTACATCCATATATTTCCCTCGGAATAAATCATTGGTTGAATTTAAAATTACTAAAATTCAAATCCAGCGTCTCTGAAATGCAAGGGCAAAATAAGTCACAATCTTTGAATTTGAAAATTTATTAAACTATT
>JABDKZ010000116.1 GCA_013001935.1 Maribacter sp. | reverse complement strand
AAATTAATATATTTATGCTAATTTAATATATATGAAAATTAAATCCTGTCCTAATTGCGGCTCGGAGCATTATATAAAAAGTGGTATTGTTGACAAAAGACAACGCTATAAGTGTAAGGATTGCAACTATTTCTTCTCGGTGAACAAGATCGGTAAAATGATAGACCGGTATTATGTGAATAAGGCGCTACAACTCTACCTAGAAGGATTATCATATAGGGAGATCGAGCGAATCCTGGGCATATCCCACGTAAGTATTATGAACTGGGTCAAAAAATACAATATCAAAAGACCTTTCAACCCCGATTATCACCCTACATATAAAATTTTCAGTGCCGATGAATTAACGGTTTACTTTCAAGACACCAAAAATCTATCGGGCGCAGGTGTGGTCGTAACCGAGCTTGGAGATAAATTCATGCTTATAAAATGGGAGCGTTTTAGAGATTAACTATATTTATTTTACAGATATATATATTAATTTTTTATTTACATAATCTTTTAAGGAGTTTAGCAAAGCACACAAAACCAATTTGTTACAAACTAAACCCTTAAAACCTATGAAGAAACGATTAATGCTACTGTTTGGTGTTTTTTGCTCCTTTCAGCTAATGTATTCTCAAGGGTCACCAGATTATAACGGTGGCCTAAAGGTGAAGTTCGATGAGGATGGCAAAAAATATCTTCGAATTATTTCTTGGGCTCAAGTGCAAGCGAATTACAGTGATGATTTACCAGATGATACCTCAAAACTCAATTTTAATCTGAGAAGAGCAAGAATATTGATGTTCTCTCAAATTAATGACAAATTCTTAATATTGACACATTTTGGGCTTAATGGCTTAAATAGTGCCACCTTAGATCCTTTAGGTAAAGGCGGCGGGGCGCAATTATTCTTTCATGGGGTTTGGGCACAGTACAATGTGGGTAAAGACCATGCTGTTGGTGGCGGTCTCCATTATTTCAACGGTATTTCGAGATTGAACAACCAAAGTACCTTGAACATCATGACTTTGGATAATAATAGGCAGTCCTGGTCTACACTTGGCTTATCTGATCAATTTGCAAGACATATTGGTGTTTTCGCTAAAGGTAAGTTTGGAAAACTACAATATCGTGTAGCCATCAATGATGCCATAACAAATGGTTTGGACATTAGGGACCCAGAAGATGGTGGACCGGCCATTTATGCCGGAAAAAGATTGATTGGTTCCAAAGACGCGGGAAAAGCGTATGCCGGATATTTTGAATATAACTTTTTGGACCAAGAGTCTAATTTTTTACCATACAAAGTAGGAACTTACTTGGGTGGGAAAAAGATATTTAATATTGGCGCTGGTTTTTTCTTGCATCCTAGTGGTTCGGTTAGTCTAAATGGAACAGAATTAGTTGGGGAAGATGTTTCAATCTTTGCGGTAGATGCTTTTTATGATGCGCCTTTGGGAGATGATGGGAGCGCCATTAACGCATATGCTACATTTCAATCCAATGACTATGGTAAAGATTATTTATTTGCAGCTTATGGAACTGGAAGTATGATATATTCACATATAGGTTATGTAATTGCAGGTGATATAACCAAGACTAGATTTCAACCATATATTTCTTATGGGGCGAATTCTTATGATGGTACGGCTGATAACAGAAATCTATTTGGAATTGGGGCAAATGCATATTTCAGCGGTCACAATTCAAAGCTTACTTTAGAGTATAAAAATGAAAAATTTGGAAGTACTAATACAGGATTAGTATCGCTCCAAGCAATGATTTATCTATAAAACCAACTATTATGAGTGAAAAACAACAAAAGGCAACTGCGTATTGGAAAGAAAACCTTAGGTATTTGATTATACTGCTTTCAATATGGTTTTTAGTATCCTATGGAGCTGGGATTCTCTTCAGGGAAGCCTTAAATGAAATTCGATTAGGAGGGTTCAAACTGGGATTCTGGTTTGCACAACAAGGTTCAATTTATGTATTCGTCGTACTGATTTTCGTTTACGTACGATTAATGAACAAACTAGATAAAAAATACGGTTACGACGAGTAATCTATTAACTAACCAAAAATAATAAAAATTATGAGTGTTCAATTATGGACTTGGATATTAGTTGGGATTACTTTCAGCCTTTATTTCGGAATTGCAATATGGGCAAGGGCGGGATCAACTAAAGAATTTTATGTTGCCGGTGGTGGTGTATCACCATTGGCAAACGGAATGGCTACCGCAGCTGATTGGATGAGTGCCGCATCTTTTATATCTATGGCAGGATTGATTTCATTCATGGGATACGACGGTTCTGTTTTCTTAATGGGATGGACTGGAGGCTATGTGCTTCTTGCCTTGCTCTTGGCCCCATACCTCAGAAAATTTGGGAAGTTTACAGTACCAGATTTCATTGGTGACAGATATTATTCCAATACAGCAAGAACCGTAGCTGTAATATGCGCGTTAATTGTATCATTTACCTATGTTGCCGGTCAGATGCGAGGGGTTGGAATTGTATTTTCACAATTCTTACAGGTAGACATAACATTAGGGGTTATTATTGGTATGACCGTTGTTTTGGTTTTCGCCTTTTTAGGGGGAATGAAAGGAATTACTTATACACAGGTTGCGCAGTATTGTGTTCTGATCTTTGCTTTTATGGTACCGGCCTTCTTTATTTCTATGCAAATGACCGGAAATCCAATTCCACAAATTGGTATGGGTGGCAAACTTGAAGGTGGGACATTTCTTTTGGATAAGTTAGATACACTCCACACACAATTGGGTTTTAATGAATACACCAGTGGTACAAAGTCTACTTGGGATGTATTTGCAATTACACTTGCGTTAATGGTGGGTACAGCAGGATTGCCACACGTTATTGTTAGGTTCTTTACCGTTCCTAAAGTAAAAGATGCACGTAAATCAGCAGGTCTGGCCTTATTGTTCATCGCTATACTATATACTACTGCCCCTGCTATTGCTGTTTTCGCGAGAACCAACTTAATCGAAACCGTCGACAACCAGTCGTATTCCGAAATTCCACAATGGTTTAGAAACTGGGAAGATACCGGGTTGATTGCCTGGTCCGATAAAAACCAAGATGGTAAGATTCAATATGTAAATGGAGCCGCCTTGGACGGCAAACCCAAGTATACAGAAGCAAGAGGTGCCAATGGCGAACGATTGGTATCTAATGCGAATGCTTCTTCCAATGAATTATATGTTGATAGGGACATCATGGTATTGGCAAATCCTGAGATTGCAAACCTGCCCAATTGGGTAATCGCATTGGTAGCTGCAGGTGGTTTGGCAGCTGCTTTGTCAACTGCTGCAGGATTACTATTGGTGATATCAACCTCTATTTCACATGATTTGATCAAAAAACAAATCAAACCCAACATCTCTGAAAAAGGAGAGTTATTGGCTGCTCGTATAGCAATCTTAGTAGCTATCATAATTGCTGGATTATTCGGTATTTATCCGCCTGGATTTGTCGCTGCGGTGGTCGCATTGGCCTTTGGCCTCGCAGCCGCCTCATTCTTCCCTGCTATTATCTTGGGAATTTTTGATAAAAGAATGAATAGCAAAGGTGCAATCGCCGGAATGATTGTAGGTATAACATTGATGTTGTTCTATATGATTCGTTATAAAACCGGATTAATTGGGGTTATGGACGCAAGACCCGCTAGTGAATGGTGGTTTGGCACCTCGCCAGAAGGATTTGGTACCGTAGCCATGATCATCAATGTTATAGTTTCAGTTGTTGTTTCAAGAATGACAGAAGCACCACCTGAAAATGTACAGGAAATGGTTGAGAATATTAGAATACCAAGCGGTGCCGGGGAAGCAAGCAACCATTAAGACAAGTTAGTTGATTATTATAAAAGGCAGTGCTTCACTTTTGAGGCCTGCTTTTTTCTTATATTTATATTTCTAGTATTTTGAAATGAAAAAACGCCATGAGCAAAAATTGATAATACTATCTATAGGCATGTTCTTGATTTTGAATGTTCCTTTCTTGCTTATATTTAATTTGGATGATTCAATCTTTGGCATACCAATTTTTTATTTTGCTATCTTCTCAATTTGGTTGGTTTCCATCATAATTTCTTATATCGTTTTAAAAAGGTACTATGAGTAATTATGGTTTAATAATTATCATTATCGTTTACTTGGCAATATTATTCTATATCGCCTTTATTGCCGAGAAGAATTCAAAAAGTAAATGGGTCAATAATCCTTATGTTTATACCTTATCCCTGGCAGTATACTGTTCCGCTTGGACGTATTATGGCAGTGTGGGAATGGCCGCAAATTCCGGTGTTGGTTTTTTGCCCATTTATTTGGGACCTGCGATTGCTATTCCCTTATGGATAGTACTCCTGCGTAAAATCATTCGAATTTCAA
>JABDKZ010000105.1 GCA_013001935.1 Maribacter sp. | reverse complement strand
ACAATAATAAAAAGCACTAAAAAGAATATTTTCCAGAAAGAATAAGGTCTTGTGCCACTTAAGGTTCCCGTTTGCCCGTTGATATAAAAATGAAACTCCTTACCATTATATTTATATGAACTGATATAGACTGGTAGCAGAATGTGTTTAAAAGTCTCGTCTGATAACTTAATATCGGCATGGTTGATTCGTTGTGTATCCCCACCAATGTCTCTTCGAATCCAATTATAGGCAATGTGCTTTGCTTCTTGGAAAGACTGATGATGCCCATCTTTGAGCGAAATCGTATACTTCTCGGTAACAAATCCTGCCAAGTATTTTGAATTAAAAACTACTAGTTCCTTTAAATTCCAAAATGCGATTTGAGAGGGAATGCTTCTTCGCTTTTTTTCTGACGCATTAATCAGAATATCATCTACAAAACCATTGACCGAACCTGATGCATGGGACCATCTTGTTTTTCGAACTTGCCGGGTCTGCACCCCTTTTTTAGTACGTACGGTTTGTGTTTCATAGTAATAATCCCCACGTTGCCCTTGATATTCTGCGAACAAATTAGCATCAAAGGTCCAATACGGAATGTAGAGACCATGGAGTCCTTCAGGATCTAAAGCTGCACGTTTTAATTTGTTCGGAGCAAACCAAAGACTACTTACCCAGTTCTTGAAAATCAGTCGGGCTTTTTTGGCATCCAACTGAAAAGGAATCAAGGCCCCTGGAAGAATCCAACCTTCTTTTTCAATATCTTCACGAATTAAAGGTTCCCCACAATAGATACAATCGAGAGATTTAAAACTTTCCTCTACATGTTGATTTGCCCCGCAATTTTTACAATGGAGCAAATCTATAGTTTCTGTATAGGCATTGCTGCCAACGACTTTTAAATAGTGCTGAAGCTCCAACTCTTCAAAACTGCTTTTTGTCTTTTCAATAAATTCCTCATAACCACAATACGCACAATTCAACTGGTGGGATCCAGGTTTAAATTTGAGTTCTGCACCGCAATTGGCGCAGGCCTTATTGACTTCGGAATTTAGGATTTCTTCCATATACAAAAGTTAGCCTTCCCGCAGATGGGCAGGAATTCAAGAAAAAAACAAGTATGGTTTACGCCGTTGGTAAAGGTGGTGGTATGCTTCCTCCCAAAAAGACCTTCAATTCTTCAATATCCTTAAGAGCGGTCCAATTTGCCATTCCCTGTTTCCAAACCAAAGAATCCCTGTTCACTGTTCTACTAGCGAACAATTCCTTTAACTTATCAAAAGTCACGGGGCCTGCCTGTTGCCCATTTACGGCATAATGGTACATCACCTGTGCGGGTATTGGGGGCGGTACAGCAGCCACCTGCTGTGCTGGCCCACCAAAAGGTTGTTGGGTCCCTGGTTGACTCATCATATTGCCCATTTGTTGTGCCAATACAAAGCCCATGCCCATACCCATACCAGCGCCAGCTGTACCCCCTTCATTTTTGGCTGCAGCTTCCATGGCTTTGGCGGCTTTGAATTGTGAGAGTTTGGTCATATCCAATTTATCGAGCCTACTGTATTCAAATATTTCCTTTTTAAGCTCTTCGGGCATTGATACATTTTCAATATAGAATTTTTCCAATTCTATACCCACACGACCAAATTCAGGTTGCATTACCTCTTGGCAAGTTTCAGAAAGCTCACTGGTATTTGCAGCATATAACTCAATAGGAAGATTGGCCTCGCCCACAGTATCTGTAAACCGGGTAACAATTAGACTTTTTAAATGTTCGTTCACCTCATAATTGGTAAAATTGCCATCGGTACCCACAACATCAACCACAAATTTGCCCGGATCGTTGATTCTAAAACTGTAAGTTCCAAATGCCCTTATTTCAACAAGACCAAACCGTTCATCACTTAACATAAATGGGTTCTTAGTTCCCCATTTTTCATCAGTGAACAGACGCGTAGTTACAAAATATACTTCGGCTTTAAAGGGGCTGTCAAAACCATATTTCCAACCTTTTAAAGTCGTTAAGATCGGAAGGTTTTTAGTGTTCAAGGTATAGGTCCCCGGAGTAAAGACATCAGCCAATTGCCCTTCATTGATAAAAACAGCCGTTTGCCCTTCACGAACAATAAGTTTGGCATTATTCTTAATTTCATTCTGATATCTTTCAAACCTATGGACAATGGTATCGTTCGAGACATCTAACCACTCTATAATGTCTATAAATTCATGACTTAGTTTGTTTTTTATTTCATCAAATAAATTCATTTTGCTAGTGTTTTTAATTTGTTAAAAGTTAAGCATTTCTATAGTTTTTCCAAAGTGGAACATCTTTTATATTATTGGTCTATTCCTCGATAAAAATGTTACTTCACAAAAATCAAGAATGTAATTTATTTGTTAACTTTTTTTTGTTGATAATTTTTTAATTGCCTGATTATCATATGTTTAATGACTTTTTCTTGTACACTTTATGACAAATGTCATAAAGTGATTGATTTCTTTTTATCTACTTTTATATTTTCTTAATAAGCACGTGATAACCATAAAATTTCGAGATGCCAACAAAAACAATGCCTCCCCAAAGAAAAACCTATACACAGGAAGAAGCTTACCAGTCTAGTTTAGCTTATTTCAATGGTGATGACCTAGCCGCACAAGTATGGATTAATAAATATGCCCTTAAAGATTCGACCGGGAATATCTATGAAATCAACCCGGATGATATGCACCGAAGAATTGCCAAGGAAATTAGTAGGATTGAGCAAAAATATCCCAACCCGCTTACCGAAAAAGAGGTTTTTGATTTAATCAAGAACTTTAAATATATCGTCCCTCAAGGCAGTCCCATGGCCGGCATAGGAAATCCTTATCAAATTGCATCCCTGTCAAATTGTTTTGTTATTGGTAATGAAGGCTCGTCGGATTCTTATGGGGGAATTATGAAAATAGACCAGGAGCAGGTACAGTTAATGAAACGCCGGGGAGGCGTAGGTCATGATTTATCGCACATACGTCCAAAAGGCTCGGCCGTAAAAAATTCTGCTTTGACCTCAACAGGGCTTGTTCCCTTTATGGAGCGTTATTCCAATTCTACACGTGAGGTGGCCCAAGATGGGCGTAGAGGCGCCCTAATGTTATCCGTATCGATTAATCATCCAGATGCTGAAAATTTTATTGATGCCAAGATGGAACAAGGTAAAGTTACTGGAGCCAATGTATCAGTAAGAATTGATGATGAATTCATGAAAGCGGTGGAAGCCAATTCAACATACACCCAAAAGTTTCCCACGCATAGTTCGGAACCAAGGTTTTCAAAAGAAATTAAAGCGTCTAAATTATGGGGTAAAATTGTACATAATGCATGGCAATCCGCAGAGCCAGGAATTCTATTTTGGGATACTATAATCAATGAATCAGTACCCGATTGTTATGCGGATTTAGGCTATAAGACCGTATCTACAAACCCCTGTGGTGAGATTCCTTTATGTCCTTATGATTCCTGTAGACTATTGGCCATAAATCTTTTCTCCTATGTGGAAGAACCATTTACAAAAAAGGCAGCCTTTAATTTTGCGCTTTTCAAAAAACATATTAAGGCCGCACAACGTATTATGGACGACATCATTGACCTGGAACTGGAAAAAGTGGATGGTATTTTGGCCAAAATAAAGGCGGATCCTGAATTGGATGAAACCAAAGCGGTCGAAATACGATTATGGGAGAAAATAAAGGAAAAAGCAATAAATGGACGAAGAACAGGTATTGGCATCACCGCTGAGGGTGACATGCTTGCTGCCTTAGGTTTTCGTTACGGCAGTGATGAAGCCAACCAATTCTCAATCAAAGTTCATAAAATAATTGCCTTGGAAGCTTATAGAGCATCAGTTCATACCGCAAAAGAACGTGGGGCGTTTGAGATTTTTGATGCCGAAAGAGAAAAGGAAAACCCATTTATCCTTAGGCTGAAAGCGTCCGATGAAAAATTATACTATGAAATGCTGGAATATGGTCGGCGAAATATTGCCCTTTTGACCATTGCCCCAACAGGCACCACAAGCTTAATGACACAAACCACTTCAGGCATAGAACCTGTCTTTCTTCCAGTATATAAACGCCGAAGAAAGGTAAATCCCAATGATAAGAACGTAAATGTGACTTTTGTAGATGAAGTAGGTGACTCATGGGAAGAATATGTGGTTTTTCACCAGAGGTTTAAGCAATGGATGGAGGTCAATGGCATTGAAACCGAGAAAAAATACAGCCAGGGAGAATTGGATGAAATCGTGAAAAAATCCCCATATTACAAGGCAACGTCGAATGATGTGGATTGGCTAAGCAAAGTACGATTGCAAGGTGCGGTGCAAAAATGGGTAGACCACTCGATCAGTGTTACGATCAACCTACCAAAAGACGTACCTGAAGAACTAGTAGGAAGATTATATCTAGAAGCGTGGAAAGCCGGTTGCAAAGGGGTAACGGTATACCGTGATGGATCTAGGTCCGGAGTGCTCTTATCCAATGAGCCTGAATACGAGGAAACGTTGACCCATTTCCCTACAAAGAGACCCCAAGTGTTGGAGGCCGATGTGGTACGATTTCAGAACAATAAGGAAAAGTGGATAGCTTTTATGGGATTGGTAGATGACCAGCCCTATGAAATTTTCACTGGTTTAGCCGATGATGAAGATGGCATACTACTTCCGAGATGGGTAGAAGACGGTTTGATCATAAAAAACAGGAATGAAGATGGCACATCGCGATACGATTTTCAATACAAAAATAAAAGAGGATATAAAACGACTATAGAAGGGCTTTCACACAAGTTCAATCCTGAATTTTGGAATTATGCCAAATTGATTTCAAGTACGTTACGTCACGGTATGCCCATAGAAAAGGTAGTTGACCTTATTAATAGTCTTCAATTGGAAGGAGAATCAATTAACACTTGGAAAAATGGCGTAGCCCGTGCCCTAAAACGTTTTGTGGAGGATGGGACAATGGCAAAGGGCCAAAAATGCGACAATTGCAAATCCACTAATTTAATTTACCAGGAAGGATGCCTTACTTGTAAGGATTGCGGATCTTCTAAATGCGGATAAAAACTAGGCGACAAGCATAAGTTTGATTGTAATACAGCCCAACTTATTGGGGAAAGCTATATTTTGTTATTACTTTAGACACCGCTATTATTAACCTGAGTTCATGAAGAAAGTTTTTTGTATTGGGGAATTACTCATTGATTTTGTTGCCGAAAAACAAGGCAATGACCTATCCAAAGCAGATGTTTTCACTAAAAAAGCAGG
>JABDKZ010000088.1 GCA_013001935.1 Maribacter sp. | reverse complement strand
CCACTTCTGAACTGTGAACTTCCTTTTTGCATATCTACCAATCCTTTGGCCCCAAGGCCTGGATAATTCGCATGGGGTTGAGGTTCTATGGTAATCGACGCGTCGGAAATGTTATGTGTAATTTTTTTCACCTGTGCCGCGACCTGTTCGCTGCTCTTGAAATCGTGGTGAAAGGCTTTGGCCTTGATCGTTGCCGCCTGGTTCAAGACAATGGGATCCCCATAAATCGCACTCACCTGGTCTACTTCGGTGCCGTCAAGGGTATAGTGTATCTTACTATTGGGAAATCCAAAGCTCATGGTCACCTTGGTCGTTTCTTTAAAAAGTATCGAGTCCACATTAATTATCGGGGCAGCCAATTGAAAACGCCCCGTTTCTTCATAGGATACCCTATCGGTCCTACAGGAAACGAACACAAAAACAACAAGAAGGAGCGAAATGTATTTCATAGCTAAACCCTGAATAATTTTATGGGATAGGTCTTTCCGGAATTCCATTGGGCCACATATAGGTTTTCATCCTCATCCACACAGACATCATGGGGGTGATGAAAGATCTTTAAGGTCTGGTGCATATGCTCCAAGGTACCGTTGTTATAGTTGGGCGTACTTCCTCCCGGTGCCGAGATCAATTTGTTGTCCTTGCCGAGTACAGATATAAAGCCGGTGCCCTCGCTTCCGTCCCCAGACCATATGGTGGCCAAATACACGTTGGTGCCGTGTATCACCGGCCGGCAGATATAGGCGCCCGGTAAATCGGAACTTTCAATGAATTCGCCTTGCATGGTAAATCGCTTGAGTTTATTTTGCTGTCTGGCGGTTATCAGTAAGGTCGGATTGGCAGGGTTGCGCTTATCAATACAAATGCCGTGGGCATTATTGAAGAGCGCATCTTCGTTCCCTTTACCGCCAAAGGTATTTAGTAATTCGCCCTTGGCATTGTAATGCATAATGTACTGCTCACCATACCCATCGGCCACATACACATCCCCATTTTCGGCAATGGCTGTTTCAGTAGGTATGTACAAATCTTTTGAGGCGTATTTTCCCGATGCCTCGGGATAGGTAAATACCTGCATCACCTTCCCATCAATAGTGGTCTTGATAACTTCGTGCCTTGCATTATCCGAAATATACAATACGTCCTCTCCGTTTTCAACATGCAAGGTGAGTCCGTGTGCCCCGGGGTAATCCGTTCCCCAAACTTCGATCAGTTTTCCCTATCTATCGTAAACGATGACATTGTTCTTAGTATGATTGGTCAAAAGAATGATCCTTCCTTTGGAATCCTGCACCATTTCATGGCAATCGTTCACGGGGTAGAAGGCTGAATTCAAAGCCCCCCAGTTCATATCAATTTTATAGCGATGCGAATTATGACCAATAATAAGGTCCTTGAATGGCGTCAAAGCATTCAAACTAGGCATGCCCGCCAAGATGCCTCCGGCAGCCAAAGATGTATTTTGAATAAAGCGTCTACGTTTCATTTTACTCTGCTTGGATTAGGCTAGGTTAAAATATCCTTTATAACATGCCCTTCTACATCGGTTAACCGAAAGCGTCTTCCCTGATATTTGTATACCAATTTTTCGTGGTCGATACCCAATTGATGCAAGAGCGTGGCTTGAAAGTCATGTACATGCACTGGGTTTTGGGTAATATTATAGCCAAAGTCATCGGTCTCGCCATATACGATGCCTGGTTTTATGCCCCCACCGGCCATCCACATACTAAAGCAGCGTGGGTGGTGGTCACGACCATAGTTGGTATCGGTCAATACCCCTTGTGAATAGTTGGTTCGACCAAATTCCCCGCCCCAAATTACCAAGGTATCTTCTAGCATACCGCGTTGTTTTAAATCGGCCACCAAGGCTGCGGAAGCCTGATCTACGTCCTTGGCCTGTCTGGCAATGGCTCCGGGAAGGTTATCGTGTTGGTCCCATCCCATATGATAGAGTTGTATAAAACGAACATCCTGTTCTGCCAACCTACGGGCCAACAAACAGTTCGCCGCATAAGTGCCTGGAATTTTAGCGTCGGCCCCGTACATCTTATATATATAATCGGGTTCGTTATCGGTATTTATGACCTCAGGTACCGAGGTCTGCATGCGATATGCCATTTCATACTGGGCTATCCTACTTTGTATTTCGGGATCACCGTTTTCTTGAAAATGTTTATCGTTCAAGGCCGCAATCTGATCTAACATATCCCTTTTTCCTGCCTTAGTAATCCCTTTTGGGTCGTTTAAGTACAATACCGGATCCTTCGCTGCCCTAAACTGCACCCCTTGATGCAAGGAATGAAGGAAGCCATTACCCCATAATCTCGTGTACAAAGGCTGTCCGTTCGGCCTACCAGAGCCCCGGGATAATAGGACAGTAAAGGCAGGCAGATTTTCATTTTCACTGCCCAAGCCATAGCTCAACCAGGACCCAATACTTGGTCTCCCGGGTTGCTGTGACCCCGTTTGGAAGAAAGTGACTGCGGGATCGTGGTTAATGGCCTCAGTATACATAGATTTTACAATACAGATGTCATCGGCCATTTTTGCGGTATAGGGCAGTAGATCGCTGATCCAGGCCCCATTCTTTCCATGTTGCTGAAACCCGAATTGGGAACCCACCAATGGAAATTTATCTTGCCCGGAGGTCATACCGGTTAAACGCTGCCCTTTGCGGATAGAATCGGGTAGGTCCTCACCACGCCGTTCATTCAGTAGCGGTTTATAATCAAAGAGTTCCAATTGTGAGGGGCCACCACTCTGGAACAAATAAATAACCCTTTTGATCTTTGCCGGATGGTGCAACGAATCTAAAATGCCTTTTATACCTGTTGGTCCGCTATCCGCAGTTAAAAGACCGGACTGGTTTTTTCGTAAAAAATTAACCCCCAAGAGTGAAGCTAGGCCTACCGCACCTACTCCTAAGGCAGTTTTTCCTAAAAAGGACCTTCGGTTGAGGATCAAAGACCGTTCTTCTAGAATTTTTTTCTCACTCATGATTATCCTCTTGTTATAGTTTCATCTAGATTTAGAATGGTATGTGCGGTTAAAGACAGTGCTGCCCATTCTTCTTTAGAGACGTTCCGCGTGCTACGATACGTACCTATTGAAAGGTACTCCTCGGCACTGATTTCCTCTGCTTTTATTTTGGAAAGCGCCTGTTCATAATACGTATATAACATTTGCAATTCCTCCTCATCCGGGAGACGCGAAGTGGCTTTTTCAAAAAGATGGCCTATCTTCTCCTTAATGTCGCTGGTATTTGATGTTAACGCATGGAAGGCCATGACTCTGGAAGCTTCAATAAGTTGTGGGTCGTTCAACAGGACCAAAGCTTGTAAGGGAGTATTGGTCTGTTGTCTTTTTACCGAACATAAGTCCCTCGAAGAGGCATCGAAGGTCATCATACTGGGTGGGGGCACGGTTCGCTTCCAAAAGGTATAGAGACTTTTGCGGTAAAGGTCGCTACCTTCGCTTTGTATATATGAGGCTGTTGTACCGCCACCACCGCCTGTGGTCTCTTCCCAGATGCCTTCAGGTTGATAGGGCTTTACACTGGGCCCTCCGATCTCTTTGCTTAGCAAACCACTAAGCTTCAGCGCTTGGTCACGAATGGTTTCTGCCGACAAGCGTAACCTCGGGGCATGGGTCAACCATTTATTTTCAGGATCACGCTCCATTACTTCACTGGTGACCTTGGTGCTTTGTTGATAGGTAGCCGAGAGGGCGATATATTTCAGCATCTTTTTTATATCCCAATTTTCTTCCTGCATTTTAAGGGCTAGAAAGTCTAATAACCCAGGATGGGTCGGTAAAGCGCCCTGGTTACCAAAATCAAAGGAGGTACTTACCAGGCCTGTGCCGAACATGCGCTGCCAAAGGCGATTCACGGTAACCCTGGCTGTAAGCGGATTTTTCTTTTGGAACAACCACTTAGCCAAACCCAATCTGTTTTTTGGGAATTCCTCTGGAAAGGGCATAATGGCTTTAGGGGTATTGGGATATACTTGTTCTGTAGGCTGGTCATACACTCCGCGATCAAGTATGTAGGCAGGTCGTGGTTCTTCCATTTCTTTCATAACCATCAAGGGGATTTCTTTCATTTCACTCTTCTGGAAATTTATGAAATCATAAACGTCATTTTTTTCCTGTTCGGAAATAACCATATAGGGTTCAGGGGTTTCTTTTTGGTTGGAGACCAGTCCTTTCTCATTGATATTATTGAAATAGCTAAACAGCTCAAAATGTTCTTGCTGACTAATAGGGTCATATTTATGATCATGGCAGCGTGCACATTCAAAAGTAAGACCCAGAAACGCTGTACCGAAGGTTGTGGTGCGGTCTTCGACATATTCCACCCTATATTCTTCGGGGATCACGCCCCCCTCAAAGGTAATTTTGTGGTTTCTGTTAAAACCGGTGGCGAGGATCTGTTCTTTGGTAGGGTTCGGTAAAAGATCACCGGCAAGCTGGTAGGTTACAAATTCGTCATAGGGCATGTTTTTATTGAAGGCATGAATGACCCAATCGCGCCAGGGCCACATAATTCGTTCAAAATCGTCCTGATAGCCATGGGTATCCGCATAGCGGGCAATATCCATCCATTCCGCCGCCATATGCTCGGCATAGTCCTGGGTATCCAAATAATGATCGATCATTTTTTCGATCGCATTTTCAGCACCGTCATTCTTGAATTTGTTTAGCTCCTCAATACTAGGTGGCAAGCCGGTTAGATCAAAAGATAGTCTTCGTAAAATTTTTTCCTTTGTTGCTGGCTCGCTGGGGCTTAGCCCATTTTCCTCTTGTTTGGCTATGATAAATTGGTCTATCTCGTTATTTCCCCAAGACGTTTGGGATGTAGTCGGTACTTCAGGTTTTTGCGGTTCAATAAATGCCCAGTGTTCTTTGTACTCGGCCCCTTGCTCGATCCATTTGGTCAATATTTCCTTTTCATAGGCAGTGAGCTCCAAGTTAGATTCAGGAGGCGGCATTCTCATATTGGGATCTTTACTATGAATGCGGTGCACCAATTCACTATTTTCTATATCACCGGGTACGATGGCGAAGTGGTCTTTTTTATCCCCTAGGGCCTTATAGGCGTCTTCAGCGATGTTAAGCGAAAGGCCGGCTTCAATAGCATTTTTGTCAGGACCGTGGCATTTAAAGCACCTATCGGAAATAATGGGCTTTACATGGAAGGTGAAATCTACCTTTTCAGGAATCTTGGCATACCCAATACCGCTCAATGCACTTTCGGTTTTGGCATTGTCCCATTTGCAGCCGGTAGGCATTACGAGTAGAAGCATTACAACCAATAAATACCACGGTGTTAGTGGGTACTGCAAAGTAAAGACTCCTTTCCTTTTCATATTTTGTGCAATTCACTTAGCATTGGTACAATACGCTAAGCATGGGTTTTATAGGGTGTAGATTGACCCTTAATCAATTCTTTTCAAATTGAGAACAAAAAAGAAGTGGTACAATAATATTCGACTAATGACGGTTCCTAGAAGCTGAATATTATAATAAAAAGGTAATTATGAAGCTGGTTTTTAGAGTAAAATGGAAATGTATGCTAGTTGATGGAGTTATTCAGTATTTTGGCCTTGACTTCATTAATATAGCTTCTGCCGATGGTATAGCGGGTATTATCGATTTCAACACTATTGCCTTCCACAACTTGTACTTTATCAATACAAATGGTGAAGGAACGGTGAATTCTGATAAACTGATCCGATGGTAATTCGTCGGTAAAACTGCTTAAGGTCTTGTGTACAATATATTTTCCCGTAGTGGTTTTTATTCGAATGTAATCTTTTAAGCTCTCGACCACCACGATTTCATCAAGGTAGATTTTTTGCAGTTTCTTTTTATCGACTTTTACAAAGATACTGGGATGGTCGTTGTGGCTATTATTTTCAGGTGAGCTGTTAATTTGTTTTAATTTAAGAATGCGATTTACAGCCTTTAGAAATCTTGGAAAGGGAATCGGTTTTATCAGATAATCAAGTACCTCAAGTTCAAAGCTCTCCAGGGCAAATTCCTCGTGGGCTGTGGTTATGATGACCATAGGTGCCTCATGAAGGGTTCTAATGAAATCAAAGCCATCTAATATGGGCATATGTATATCTAAAAATATCAGGTCAACCTCATGGCTTTGTAAGTAGGTAGAAGCATCGACCGCATTAGAAAAGGTATGTACAAGTTGCAGTTCCTTGACCTGTTCAACATAATTTTTAAGTACATTGATTGCCAATGGTTCATCATCGACGATTATAGCCTTTAATTCCATTATACCTTTAGTTTAAGTTCTACAAAAAATTTAT
>JABDKZ010000092.1 GCA_013001935.1 Maribacter sp. | reverse complement strand
CAGAAAGTCAAGAGCAATACGATCAGAAAAGAACCACAACCTTTGCCGATTACAGACAAGGGTGGGAACAATATGGCCAATAAGACACGAATTAAACTCATTTGATTTGGATTTTGATTGATGACCTACCCATTTACAGAACAGGTGTAATTATATATCGTAAAATTAAACGTTTTGTTACATTTTATTGCAAAAAGAAGCTGTCTTAAAAGCTAAAACAAATCGTCATTACGAGCGAAGTGAAGTAATCTGCTTCTTAACAGTCGAGATCTTAGAGATTGCTTCGTGCTTCGCAAATAAGTTTAACAGCGCTTTTAAGACAGCCTACTTTTTTCATTTATAAACTAGAAACTGAATCTTCCACCCTTATGTCCTATGGTGAATCAGATTTTGCATCTGAAAGTTCACATAATGCTTCAAGCGTATCTTCAATATCGCCCGGAGTACTCATAATCTTCATAAATGTTCCCATGGTCAAATCTGGCCAATGCAATGCAATTCTATACTTACCATGTAACATCGTTGCCTCGTTCCCTTGTAATATAATTTCATAAGGCAAAGCTGCAGCGTGATCTGTACCTATTTTAGGTAAAAAGTGCGCTTCGCCGTCTTCTTTACTTGTTAATCCAACGCCAAAAACTGCAACTTTTTCATTTGGATATACCAATTTGTATACCTGTACAGTTTGCCCTTTTTTTGCTTTTAAATTATCCTCAATGATTTTCAAGCCTTCCTTAAAGGAAGCAAATTCATTGAGTTCTACTGGGTCAGTAAAATACGGCATCATTATTTTATAATGGTATTTCTTGAGCTTATCAGCTGCGACAGTTCCACCAAAGGGAACAAATTCATCACCAATAACTGAAAAAGTGGTTTTCAGATCGGCACTGAACTTTTCAAAAGTGCTTTTGTAGGATTTATAATTGTCCAGCAAATAGGCTCTGAGAATATAATCTGGATTTGTATAGGAAATCGTGACCTTTCCATCTTTTTTAACCATACCCACCTTAAATACTGCTGCTAGTGCTCCCCTATCGGCTACTTTAACAACGGCATCTTTTAAATCTTTTCGGGTAAAGGCAATCACTTTTAAAGAACCTCTATTCGCAGGATGGTACGATCCCAAAACCTGGAATGAATTTTCCTTTAGTGCATTTATGATCTTGTCCGAAGATTGTTCAATAGACTCGTTGGTCTCAACAATTCTAATATAAGGGGCCAGATCCTGGCCCAAAACGCTAAAATTCAATCCCAAAATAGCAATAATTCCAATAATAAAATTTTTCATTTCGATGATGGTTTAATATTCAACTAAACATTTTAATGCAACCATTTTTGAATGGTTTCCTGTGAAATAGAGGCAGTTTAGTATTACCTCAATAAAGCGGGTCAATTTAACCCAACAAAAGAAGCATTGAATTGGTCATTATTCTATGATTTTTATCATAAATCATGAATAGTTGCTATTAAATACAAGTAATAATTGTAAACTAGCTTTTCTCTTTTTTTAAATAATGTAATTTTGCGGCTTTAAGATTTATATTATGCAGCTTTCGGAACAAGAAGTCATTAGAAGGGAAAAATTGACCAAATTACGTGAATTGGGTATAAACCCCTACCCTGCCGCTTTATATCCTGTTGATGCTACCTCAAAAAGCATAAAGGATCACTATCAAGAGGACAAGAAGGTGGTCATATCCGGTCGATTAATGTCGCGACGAATCCAAGGAAAGGCTTCTTTTGCCGAATTGCAGGATAGTGAAGGGCGTATACAGGTGTATTTTAACCGTGATGAAATCTGTCCCGGTGAGGATAAAACCAAGTATAATGAAGTGTACAAAAAACTGCTGGACATTGGTGACATTATAGGAATAGAAGGTACCTTATTCACTACCCAGGTAGGGGAAAAAACCGTAATGGTAAAAGATTTTAGCATGCTGAGCAAAGCATTAAGACCGTTACCCTTACCAAAAAAAGATGCAGAGGGCAATGTCTATGATGAATTCAACGATCCAGAATTGCGGTATCGTCAACGCTACGTTGATTTAATCGTAAATCCGTCGGTGAAAGAAACTTTTGTAAAACGAACCAAGATTACCAATAGCATACGTGGCTTTTTGAACAACATGGGGTATTTAGAAGTAGAAACCCCCATCTTACAACCCATTCCTGGTGGTGCGGCCGCCCGTCCGTTTTTAACGCATCACAATGCCCTTAATATTCCGTTGTATTTACGAATTGCCAATGAACTGTATTTAAAAAGATTGATTGTTGGTGGTTTTGAAGGGGTCTATGAATTCTCGAAAGATTTCAGAAATGAGGGAATGGACCGTACCCATAATCCAGAGTTCACCATTATGGAATTGTACGTAGCCTATAAAGATTATAATTGGATGATGGACACCACAGAGCAGCTGCTTGAAAAAGTGGCGATTGATGCCAATGGCACGTCAAGGGTAAATGTAGAGGACAGGGAAATAGATTTTAAAGCCCCCTATCCCAGGGTGCCTATACTTGAGGCCATAAAAATCCATACTGGGGTCGATGTTGCCAAATTGAGTGAAGACGAACTGCGTGATGCGGCAAAAAAATTAGGCGTCGAAGTTGATGAAACCATGGGGGTCGGCAAATTGATTGATGAAATTTTTGGTGCCAAATGCGAGGACCACTACATACAACCTACATTTATAATCGATTACCCTAAAGAAATGAGTCCGTTGACCAAAGAGCATCGTACCAATCCGGGTTTGACAGAACGATTTGAATTGATTATCAATGGGAAGGAAATTGCCAATGCCTATTCAGAGTTGAACGATCCCATTGATCAAAGGGAACGTTTTGAAGATCAATTGAAACTATCTGAAAAAGGGGATGATGAGGCCATGTTCATAGATCAGGATTTCTTACGGGCATTAGAATATGGTATGCCCCCAACCTCGGGGATTGGTATAGGTATTGATCGTTTGGTAATGCTATTGACCAATAATTCCTCGATTCAGGAGGTATTATTCTTCCCCCAAATGCGACCCGAGAAAAAACAGATTGAGCTTACGG
>JABDKZ010000059.1 GCA_013001935.1 Maribacter sp. | reverse complement strand
ATAAAAAAGAATGCTAATACTACTACGATTTTAGCATTACACCATCCCATGTTCAGTTATGGACCGCACGGTGGACAGTTTTCAGTAAAGAAGCATTTGTATCCTAGCGGAGGTAAATTTCCGCTTCCCGGAATAGGAAATCTAGTCAATTTTTTAAGAAAAACAACAGGAGCCTCTCCTGAAGACTTACAGAACAAACGCTACCAAGAATTAAGGAATCGTATTGTTACTTTAGCGCAGAATTCTGAAAAAGTAATATTCGCATCAGGTCATGAGCATACGTTGCAGTACATTGTTGAAGAGAATACACCTCAGATTGTAAGTGGGGCAGGTGCAAAAGAGGGCGCAACACGCTTGTTGAATGGTAGTAGGTTTTCGACGGGGCAGATGGGCTATGCTACATTGGAAATTTATACAGATGGCTCTTCAAGGGTCCGGTTTTATGGAGTAACCGTCGATGGCACAGAAGAATTTTTATATACCTCTGAGGTACTGGCGGCAAAAAGGGATAATAAGCTCGCAGTATATGACACCAACTTTCCGCCAGAGGTAAAGGCATCTATCTATACCAATGAGGAAGTAGACAAGAGTTGGTTTTTCAAATCTATTTGGGGTGAGCGATATCGCGATGTTTATGCGGTAAAGGTGGCAGCCCCAACAGTTGACTTGGATACACTTTTCGGCGGATTGAAAGCAGTGCGAAAAGGGGGTGGACACCAATCAAAATCGCTAAGATTAGTGAACAAGGAAGGAAAGGAATATGTAATGCGCGCTTTACGTAAGAGTGCTGAAATATATTTGCAGTCCATGGCATTTAAAGAGCAATATGTGGTGGGCGAATTTGAGGACACCTTTACCGAAAGTTTGTTGGAGGATTTTTATACCGGATCACATCCGTATGCCCCATTTACCATTGGGGAACTCTCAGATGCCGTTGGTATTTATCACACCAATCCCAAACTCTATTATATTCCCAAACAAAATGCCATTAAAGATTTTGATGACGATTTCGGGGATGAATTGTATATGATTGAAGAACGCACAGACAGTGGCCATGGTGACCTAAAGAGTTTTGGTTATTCCAATACCTTGGAAAGTACCGACGATATTCTCAAAAAACTACGAACCGATGAAAAATATCTCGTTGATAATGCCGAATATCTAAAAGCACGTTTATTCGATATGATGATTGGTGATTGGGACAGACATACCGATCAATGGCGTTGGGCACGATTCAAAGACAAGGAAAATGATAAGATTATATTCAGACCCGTTCCCAGAGATAGAGATCAGGCATTCTCTATCATGGGAGATGGCCCTTTAATGAATCTCATTACCCGTATCGTTCCCGGACTCACGTTGATGGAAGGTTTTAATGAGGAAATTAGAAGTGTGAAAGGGTTTAATGGCTCGCCCAAAACTTTTGCCTTGGATATGGTGTTATTACCAGAAACCACTTTGGATGATTGGAGAACACAAGCGAAATTTATTCAAGATAATATTGATGAAGCGGTCATTGACAGGGCTTTTGAGGCATTTCCAAGAGAAGTGCAGGGAGAGACGATTGCAAAAATCAAGAAAACATTGCTGGCAAGAAAAAGAAATTTAATGCAGACCGCCGAGGAATATTATTCATTGATCAATAAATATCCCATAGTTACAGGAACCGATAAGGATGATTATTTTACAATAAGCCAATTGCCAGATGGAAAAACCCTGATAGTTGGTAATCGAATAAAAAACGGCAAAAAGGGTGAGGTATTTTTTAATAAGACCTTTGACCCAAAAATCACTAAGGAAATTTGGCTTTATGGATTGGATGATGATGATCAATTTGAGGTTCATGAAAAAAAAGGAAGAATAAAAATTCGTTTGGTGGGCGGTCAAAACAATGATGTATATGATGTGATTGATAGTAGGGGTGTTTATATCTATGACCATAAAGTAAAGAAAAACACTTTCAAGAACATTAAAACGGCCAAAATGAGATTGACCAATGAATATGAAACCAATACCTACCAACCCATACAGCTGAAAAGTAGCTCAAACCAGTTTATACCGACCATAGGATCAAATCCCGATGATGGTTTTAAAATTGGGTTTGCCAATGTTTATACATTCAATGGATTTAGACAAAATCCGTTTACCAGCCAACACACAGTTAATGCGTCCTTTTATTTTGCAACCAAAGGATTTGATCTTGGTTATAAAGGCGAATTTGCAAATGCCATAGGTAGGGCTAATTTTGAATTGGATACTCGATTTACAAGTCCTAATTACAGCAAAAACTTTTTTGGTTTAGGGAATGAAACTGTGAATCCGGATGATGAATTAGGAATGGATTATAACCGAGTGAAATTACAGACGTTGAAATTGGCCCCTGCCTTGGTTTGGCGTGGTGATTTAGGTTCTAAGTTCAGGACAGGTGTAACCTATGAAAAAATAGAGGTTGAAGAGACTGAAAACCGTTTCATTAATACCTTTTTTGACACCAGTGGTGAAGAAAGCAACAAGTCCTTTATTGGTGCAGAGGCAGAATACACCTATTCAAATTCAGATAATACGGCCTTCCCAACCTTAGGGATGGCTACTTCTTTACACATAGGCTATAAAAGCAATATTGACAATGGTAATCAAAACTTTGGTTATATAATCCCCAGCCTTTCCTTTGCGCATAAATTGGTGTCAAATGGCAGGCTGGTCTTAGCTACAAAATTGAAGGCCCATTTTAATATTGGTGATGGTTATGAGTTTTATCAGGGAGCGAGTATAGGAGGTATAGATGGTTTAAGGGGTTTTAGAAATCAGCGTTTTACCGGAAAGAAGTCGTATTATCAGAATACAGACCTAAGGTTTAGAATAAAGCGTTTTAAAACGGGGTTATTACCGCTTACTATGGGAGTTTACACGGGCTTTGATTATGGCCGGGTATGGCTACCTAATGAGGATTCAGATACTTGGCACACCTCTTACGGTGGGGGTTTCTTCCTAAATGCCACTGATATAGTTTCTATGACCTTGGCTTACTTTGAAAGTATCGATGGACCCCGATTCACATTCGGAGTAGGGTTTGGGTTTTAATAAGCGGGCATTACTTGCTTAGTTTCAAGGTATATAGATTACCTCCGGTATTACCTCTTTCTTCATCAGAAAGTAGTAAGGTGTCATTGTTTAAAAAGCAGACGGATTCCAATTGGGTAGTGGCACCGAGATTTATGGTTTTCATTTTCCCTTTTGAAAAATCATCCCATTCAAAGTCAGTAAACAAAAACAGTTTGCCATATCCTAAAATTGCAATGGTTGATCCATCCTGGGAAATGTCAGCAGCCGTCACTTGACATAGGATATCTTGCTTACAGGGAATAAACTTACCTATGAATTTCGCTGAATGCTCCCCAGGTATTGCAGGTATTTTGTATATGACCGCCTCTCCCGAAAATGGGATCGTTCTGTTTTTTGTGATTACGTATAAGAAATCCTTGTGATAAAAAAAGGCCTCTGCATCATAATTAAGTTCTGCTACTAAGGGTGGAAAATCTTTTTGGTCCGGATAACTGAATTTTATTTTTTCAGCATCGATTTTATCGCCTTTTTCAATTTCCGGATTCGGTATTTTATATATAACAAGGTCTTTCCTTTTGTTTGAGTTGTTGCCAAAATCACCTATATAAAGGTTTCCTTCTTTATCCTCTGCCAAATCTTCCCAATCGTGGTTTTTGGCATTTTTCACTTTCAACTCCTTTAGCAAATTTCCCTTAAAATCTACATTGTATATTTTATCAGGGTTGCCCCGGTCTTCGATCAACCAAATTGCAGAATCTTTTAAAGTGACTATTCCGGAATTTTCATCAAGTTTTTTGGGAAGTTTAGTAACGTAAGAGAGTTGTCCGTGATTTTTGCAGCCTATTAAGAGACAACCTAGAAAAATTAAAACTGAATACCACTTCATACTACTCTTTTAAGGGCATAAAAACTTCGGTTTCCCATTCTAGTTCATTAGTACCCATATTAGGATTATTATTAAAAATCTCAATCGGTAAACCAGTGACGGCAATACCATTTTTAGCTGCATAATCCAAGAGCGCATACCACGCCCTGTCCGAGGTAATATAATTTCCGTTATAAATGGCTTTTAACGCATTTCTACCTGGAATATTTTTATACGTAATTTCCTTATGTTGGGGTAGTAAATCAGATTTTTCTATAGGATAACAAAAATTGAAAGTTATGCTGTCTTTGTTTCTATCCCATTCGGTAATCTCTATCACAGGCCTTCCATTTAATGTAACATTGTTCCTAGCAAGAATGCCATCTAACAAGGGGTAATCTTTGATCATCCCTGCTGCCTTAGCAACTTGTGAAGTACTTAGGTTGGTACAGGCGCAGAATTTAGACTTTAATTCTTCCTGCCCTATAATTTTAACCTTAAAGTCTCCTATATGTGCTTTCAGGATTGAAAGAAAGTCGAGGAGGGATTTTCTGGTTCGTTTTTCAAAATCAGTATCCGCAAAAGGTATATTCAGTTTATTCTTAAAACTATTATCAGTATCTCGTACATACACCTTTATTCTTGATGTCGAGTCTGTTTCCGGAATGATTTTCCAAGAATATATGTGTGTTGAATCCCCGAATTGTAATTTTTGTGTTAAGTTAAGAGGGTCGGAGGGTTCTGTCATTTCCGAATAATCCATTGAATTGCTCCAAGATTTGATGCTCTGATTTATTGTGCCCGGAAAAGTGTTGACATTCATAGAAACTTGATAATCATGGGATTTGATAAAAAAATACCATATTACTGTTCCCAACAGAATGAAAACCAACGCATAAAAAAATTTCTTCATAGCCTTCTTCAATTTTTAGCGAAAGTTGGTTTCAGTTCATCTTCAAATTGTCCAAAACAAATTTACCAAGATCTCTTCCCTGCTTTACCCCAATGTCAACTGCTGTTCGGTAGTGAATGCCCCCATACATTCTACTGATAGCAGCTTCATCGGCAGCTTGGTTAAACGATGCAAAACTGCGAATAGGAAGGCCATAAGCTACTTCAGTGTCATCAGCAAAAGCGAAATCATCACCAAAAATTTCAGTCAAAGCAGTTGCAGCGGCACCGGATACCACGCTATGACCACTGGTGTATTCGGGAAACGGCGGCGTTTGTAAAACGGGCTTCCAGTTCTCGTCTATATGCTCATTGATGAGCGTTTCCGGTCTAATTAAATTGCTCCTGTACTTTTCATCCCAACAGCTGATAAAGGCATCATAAATAGCAATAGACGTTTTGGTATAAGCATATACGGTTTTGCTAAAATCGCTATTGGTCATTTTGCTTGCAATCTTTGTTATTCCTATCCAATGGGCACCAGGCGATATCTTTTTTGTTGCGAACATGAGATGACCCCTTGTAACTGATACGTACGGATTACAGTCCCAGAACTGTGCTATGGCTATTTCTTCAGAATCATCACCTTTTTTGGTAATATCCATACTTATATCGTAAACCTCTTTTACCTCATTATAAAAATCAGTACCCTTTTCCATGGAAAATGGAGGAGGTGGCGTAGGTTTGAACTGACTTGCTGAATCGATCACAAATGGGCGAATTTTGTTCCAATGTGGTTCAATTCCATCCATATAGGCAGGTGGTGTAGGTTGCCATCTGGAAGGATCATCTGTTTGAACAGAAAATTTGGGCATGGTACGGGTTTGATAGTAATTATCATTTTTCATCCAATTTGTAATATGCTCTGCCACTGCTAGGCCGTACGCTTTTGAATTGCCGAATTCACTTTTGTTTTTGGCCTCCCAAACAGAATAAAGGCTGTCTCTATAGGCCGTTATTTTTTCTTCTGAAAAGATAAGACGCCTACTCACATCGATATGGGCAATAAGTGCGGCTAATTCATAATTGACCTTTTCTGAATCTTCAGGATTAGGGATTGGGGTTAGATCTCTTGCCTGATTTGCAAGCGAAACATAATTGTCATCTGCCAATGCTACAATTTCGTAGGCTGCTATATTCGGATAGGCATAAACCCTACTAGCCACAGGTGGCGAAAAAATATCATGGATCATGATATTAGTTACCTGATCAATAGAATTATGCAGGTCGTCAACTGATACTACTATGGGTTGTTCCTGATTACAGGAAAAAAGTAAAACTACTACCCAAAAAGCTAATATTCTCTTCATCCTTCTACCTTTTATTGTTTAATTGATACACTTCTGCCTTTTCATTATTATAGGTAATAAGCAAATAAGCCTCTTCGTTAAGGGTAACAATAGTTAAATGACGGACCGATTTATGGGCCATTTGCAACCCTAATTCATGTCCCAAAATTACACTATTTTCATCTTTGATAAGTGCTCCTGAAAAGGAATCCATTCTACCCATGAATGGTTTGACCCCAAAATAATTTCCTCCTACCAATACTTCTTCCCTGCCATCCAAGTTAAAATCATACTTGAGGAAGGCAAAGATTGGCGATACCTGTAGTGTGTTTTCAAATGCAATGAACTCAAACTTCCCATTATCATTTTTTAAATACCCGGATTTCAAATTGTGAACCATTCGTATATCTTTTTTTGATATAGTGTAGCCATCTAAAATCGCTTCAATGGTCTTTCCGCCAAACGCTTTATAGCTATTGTATTTTTTACGAAGACTCACCATCTGTCCACCCAATTCATCTAATCCCTCCAAAGGATAATACTTTCCCTTCTTAGCCGTGGTGGTAATAGTTTCGGTTTGTCCGTTATTGTCAAAATCACCGTAGTACATTTTCATGGGAAATTTTTTGGAGGCAATGAATTTAGAGTTAGTGCCCCAATTGCCCAAAAGATAATCAGTATCCCCGTCGGCATCAATATCAAAAGGGACGATGCTTTGCCACAGACCGTTGAGGTCAGATTCGCCATAACCTGATTTGGTAAGATTGCCATTTTGGTTTTTAAGGAATACTGGGGGCATCCACTCTCCTACGACTATTAGGTCTTTACTGCCGTCTTGATCAAAATCTTCCCAAATCGCATCAGTGACCATACCTAGCTCCTCTAATTCTTTATTTGGTTTTATTTTAAATGTGCCCTTATCATTTTCCAACAAAAAGGAAGAAGGTAATTTACCAAAATCATTGGAGACCGATTGTTTGCCAATAAAAAGATCTAAATCCCCATCGTTGTCGAAGTCGCTTGCTTTGATTACCGAGGTGTTTTGAAAGTTTTCAGGAATTTCACTATTTTCAAATGCTTCACCTTTCTGCAAATAATAGGAATCTAATAAGGGTTTCATTTCATTGAAGAAATCGGCACCACCGGTACCTATTATTAGGTCATTTTTTTGATTCTTAT
>JABDKZ010000046.1 GCA_013001935.1 Maribacter sp. | reverse complement strand
GTCAAGGATGGAACTCGAAGGGGTCATCACCTTTTATCACTTTTATCACAGAACCCACTCTGGTAATTTTACCATCTATCTCAACGATGCCATAATCTCTGAATATGCGGGAAGAAAATCAGTGCTGAAGGCATTTGAGGAGGCAATTGGTGTAAAACTAGGTAAGGTTACGGATGACAAAATGTTTGGCTTATTTAAAACTCCTTGCATTGGTTTGAGCGACCAGGAACCCTCTTGTTTAATAAATTTCAAACCTTTTGTTGACCTGACACCAGAAAAGGTTTTTGACATAGTTTCAAAATTGAAGGCCGGTAAAATGCCGTACGAGATATGTGATATCCCTAAAACCAATATCCGGTATACTCCAGAAAAGGAAAGAACAATATTCTTTAAACCCTATAAGAATTTCTCTTCCTTATCAAAACTTAATGATCTTGACCCCAAGGAATTGATTGAAGTCGTAAAGAAATCAAAATTGACAGGTCGTGGCGGGGCGTTTTTCCCTACAGGCCTAAAATGGGAATTTTGCAGTCGCAATGAAACCGATGTGAAGTATATTATTTGCAATGCCGACGAGGGGGAACCCGGTACTTTTAAAGATCGTGTTTTATTACAGGAGCATCCCGAATTGCTTATCGAAGGTATGATAATGGCTGCCTATGCTGTCGGAGCTTCAGAAGGTGCCATTTATCTTAGGGCAGAGTATATGTATTTGAAAGATCAACTTGAATCATTGTTGGACGAGTACCGAAAAAATGGGTACCTGGGTAAAAAAATAAAAGCAAAAATACCTTTTGATTTTGATATGTATATCCATATGGGTGCCGGGGCATATGTATGTGGTGAAGAAACAGCATTGATCCATTCTATGGAAGGAAAAAGGGGAGAACCGGGAACCAGGGAATATTTCCCAGTAGATAAGGGATTTAATGGAAAACCCACGGTGGTCAATAATGTAGAGACGCTATGTGCTGTTCCTAGAATATTGGAAATGGGACTTGATAAATATTTAACCCTGGGCACCAATGTAACACCAGGAACAAAATTAATCAGCGTTTCTGGGGATTGTACAAAACCGGGATTGTATGAAATAGAGTGGGGGATGAAACTCAGGGACTTTTTAGATCTGATCAAGGCAAAAGATCCAAACTTCATTCTTTTTAACGGATTTGCAGGGGAATGTCTTTCTTCGGCAGATTTTGACCGGGAAATCTCAGGTGAAAACCTTTTGGCAGGGGAAGTTCAATTTTATTTTAAGGATTCAAATGATTATGCCCGTAAAATGATAGGAATTGGCTTAAGAAGTGGAGGTTCATTCATGGTATTCAATAAAGAAAGGGACCTTCTTAAAGTTCTAAAAAACGTGGCAGACTTTTTTGTTGAGGAATCTTGCGGAATATGCGTCCCCTGTAGAACGGGTAATTTTTTATTGAACAAAAAGATCAACAAACTCCTTTTAGGACATGCTGAGCGCAATGATCTCGAAGATATTAAGGATTGGAGTAAAATCATCAAAACAACCAGTCGATGCGGTTTGGGCAAGATGTCATCGACCGCCTTAAACGACGCCATACTTAAATTCCCGGAGGTTTTCGAAAAACGACTTTCCGAGAACACCGATTTCAATAAGGCATTCAATCTCGCGGATGCCACTGCCGATTATGACAATATTATCAACGAAATGACTTCCGAATATGAATAATCTAGTAAACCTAACAATAGATGGTAAAAGCATCCAGGCTGAAGCAGGAAAGAATCTTGTGGATGTTGCCAAAGCACATGGAGTTTACATTCCAACACTCTGTTATTTCCGTAATTTAAATCCTTTAGGTACATGTAGAATTTGCACCGTAAAGGTCAATGGAAAAGATACCACCGGCTGTACGGTGAAAGTTGCTCAAGGTATGGATATTGAAATAAACACACCGGAACTTTTGGATAACCGCAAAGCAATTATCGAAATGCTCTATGCCGAGGGCAATCACTTCTGCCCCTCCTGCGAAAAAAGCGGTAATTGTGATATGCAAAACCTAGGTTATGATATGGGAATAACCGTAACGCGATATCCACATGTGTTCAGTGATAAAATCGTTGACTTTAATCCCAAACGCATGATCATGGAGTCTAATCGTTGCATTTTATGTAAGCGATGCGTTGAGGAAGTGAAGACCGATGAGGGTAAAGATGTTTTTTCCTTTGTACGCAGAGGGGTAAAAACAAGAGTACAGATCGATTATCAACAAGAAGAAAAGTTAAGCGAAGCCCAGGCGATCCATGCAATGAATATATGCCCGGTAGGCGCAATTTTGGTAAAAGGAATGATCCATGAGCAACCTTTTGGGGAACGCAAATACGATCTACTGGGTAAAGACATTAAACCCGAGGTAAAAAATAGTAATATCCATAAAAAGGATAATGAAAAATTTATAGTTGCCACAACTTCCCTTGCCGGTTGTTTTGGTTGCCATATGTCTTTGTTGGATATTGATACCGACTTGTTGGATATTATTGAAATTGCTGAATTTAACAAATCGCCCTTGACCGACATCAAGAATTTTTCAAAGCGCTGCCATATTGGTTTAATAGAAGGTGGATGCTCTAATTCTGAGAATGTACATGTGCTGCAGGAGTTCCGAAAAAAATGTGATATCCTAGTGGCCTTTGGTGAATGTGCCATTATGGGGGGTATCCCTGCCATGCGGAACTTCGTTCCGTTACAGGAATGCCTTGAAGAGGCTTACCTTAATGGGGTGACAACAGAAATTGGCGCCGATGTTGTGCCTGGTCACGAAGACATTCCGAAACTGTTGAACAACGTATATCCGTGTAACGAAGTCGTAAAGATAGATTATTATATTCCAGGCTGCCCGCCCAATGCACAGCATATCTGGAAAGTAGTCAAGAGCATTTTATTGGGTGAGGAATTCTCTATCGCACACGACGAATTTAAATACGATTAATAAATAAAAGTAATTGATCTACGGTCCTATTTAGCTATAAAACACTTCACAGTGAATAAACTTTAGACCCAGATCCATCAAAATAACGAGTTGATTATGTCACAAAAATTAGTAATAGATCCGGTTACCCGAGTTGAAGGTCATGGTAAGGTTACAGTTCATTTGGATGATAAAAATAAGGTGACTGATGCCTTTTTCCATGTTGTTGAATTCAGGGGTTTTGAGCGATTTATTCAGGGTCATCCCTATTGGGAGGCTCCTGTATTGGTTCAGCGTTTATGCGGTATATGCCCCGTAAGCCATCATTTAGCGGCTGCAAAAGCCATAGATCAAATAGTAGGGTTGGATCCTGACGATCTTTCATTGCCCGCACAAAAACTCAGGAAATTGTTGCACTTCGGACAAGTGTTTCAATCGCATGCATTGCACTTTTTCTATTTGGCGTCTCCCGACCTGTTGTTTGGCTATGATGCCGATCCGGTAAAAAGAAACGTTGTTGGGGTGGCAATGGAATATCCGTCCTTGGCTAAAAAGGGGATATTGATGCGTAAATTTGGGCAGGAGATCATAAAATTGGTAGCCGGAAAACGCATACATGGTATTGCAACAACTCCTGGAGGGGTGCATAAGAAAGTTTCGGTGAAAGAGCGCAGTTATTTTCTGGATGGGAAAGACATTCCATCGATTGATACCATGATCGAATGGTCTGTTGAGATTATAGATTTTATTAAAGAATACCATCAAAAAAATAAGAGCTTTCTAGACGATTTTGCTAATTATCCATCCGGGCATTTAGGTTTGGTTAAAAAAGAAAATGGATTTTTGGAATTGTATGATGGTAATCTTAGGGCTACAGATGCAGAGGGTAATATTACCTTGGATGACGTACCTGATGTTGATTATAATCAGCACTTTTATGAAGGTGTTGAAAAATGGTCGTATTTAAAATTTCCTTACCTCAAGCACATAGGTAGGGAGAAAGGATGGAATAGGGTGGGCCCACTTGCTCGAATCAATATTTGTGATGGCATAGAAACACCATTGGCGGAAAAAGAACGTCAAGAATTTAAAGCCGCAACCAATGGTAAGATCAATAATATGACCATGTATACCCATTGGGCAAGATTGATAGAGATCCTGTACTGTGCTGAAATGATGAAAAATATCCTTGAGGACGATGATATTTTAAGTAACGATCTAGTACGAAAAGGTAAGCGCAGGGAAGAAGGCATCGGAATTATAGAAGCACCACGAGGTACACTAATTCACCATTATGAAGTAGATGATAAAGATCGCATTACGCGTTGCAATCTCATTGTATCAACTACACATAATAATGAAGCAATGAACCAAGCTGTTCGGTGGGTGGCCCAAAATGAGATAAGCGGTAAGCCCAAAGTAACCGAAGCCATGATGAATCAGATAGAAGTTGCCATAAGGGCCTATGATCCCTGTCTGAGTTGCGCAACACATGCAATGGGACAAATGCCCTTAGAATTAACGATATTCGACAAGTACGGAAATATATTGGATGAAAGAATACGACAATAAAATATTGATTCTTGGCATAGGCAATTGCGGACGAGAAGATGATGCTCTAGGTTGGACTTTTATTGATGAAATAAAAGAAAACTTACCCGCTAATTATGACTATGAATACAAATATCAACTGCAGGTGGAAGATGCTGAACTTATTTCGCGTTATGATGTAGTTTACTTTATTGATGCGCACAAAGAACAGTTTGACAAAGGGTTCACATGGGGTGATGGCCACCCCATTGCAACCCATAGTTTCACTTCCCATGAATTGGACCCGGGAACTGTATTGTACCTGTCAAAAAGCATATATGACAAATTACCCAAATCGTATATTTTAGGTATTTCTGGCTTACGATTTGAATTAAAAATCGGTCTATCCGATAAGGCAAAAGAAAACCTATCCCAAGCACTGGAATTTTTTAATGATAAAACACTTAATTTAGTAACTTAAAATATAGAGAATATGTGTGGTACCTGCGGTTGTGGAAGTGATGAGAACGGTGTTCGAATTTTAAGTCCTTTAGAAAATAAGGGTCATGACCACTTGGTACATGACCATCATCACCATCACGACCATGATCATGGCCACGGTCACTCACACGCACATGAGCATCACCATCACCATCACGAACATGATCATGGCCACGGTCACTCACACGAGCATGACCACCATCATAAAACCGTTTTAGAGGTAGAGCAAGATATTTTGCAGCACAATGAAATTATGGCTGCACGCAATCGAGGTTATTTTGAGGCGAAGCATGTTTTTGCCCTTAACTTGGTAAGTTCACCAGGTTCGGGCAAAACCGCTATATTGGAGCGCACTTTACAGGATTTGAAAGATGAGATTCCGTTTTATGTCATTGAAGGGGATCAGCAAACTTTGAACGATGCCGAGCGCATTGCGGCCATCGAGATCCCCGTGATACAGATAAATACGGGCAAGGGATGCCATTTGGAAAGCGACATGGTCTATGAAGCCGTTAAAAAATTGGAACCCAAGGATAACTCGGTATTGATGATTGAAAATGTTGGGAACTTGGTTTGCCCGTCCATGTTTAATTTGGGCGAATCAAAAAGGGTGGTCATCATCAGTACGACCGAGGGAGTTGATAAACCTATAAAATATCCCGATATGTTTTATAGTTCGGATATTTGTATCATCAATAAAATTGATTTATTACCCTATTTGGATATTGATTTGGAAGAACTGAAGGCAAACGCTCTAAAGGTCAATCCAAAATTGCAGTTTTTTGAAATTTCGGCCACCAAGGGAAAAGGATTGGAAGGGTGGTACAAATGGCTTAGGGAAAACTGCAAATCAGAATAACAATTATAAAAAGAGTTTCTAGATGTGCCTATCGATTCCTGGAAAATTAATTGAAATTACTTCGCAACTAGACGAAACATTTCGTGTGGGTAAAGTGTCATTTGATGGTGTTGTAAAGAAAGTTAGTTTAACATTGGTTCCTGAGGCCAAGGTCAATGATTATGTCCTGGTTCACGTAGGAGCGGCCATTAGTGTGGTAGATGAAGAGGAGGCAAAGAAAACCTTCGCCATTTTACGGCAATTGAATGAGCTGGATGAACTCGATTTTCCGGATACAAATTAGATTTACTTTAGCATTTTTAAACTGAAGTGGGAGTAATAAAGGTTCCCATTACCTTTCCTATAGGTGGGAATAGAGTTTGGTTTCAATAAATGATTTCAAAAAAAAGGAGGCCGAGGCCTCCTTTTAGCTTTTTACAGAAAGTAAAATTAGATAAAGAGAAGGTGTGTGCCATCTTCATCGGCCCGACTATAAAAGTCACCTATGGTAAGTATACCATCTAATTCTTCAATCAAATCTTTGCGTTCCAAGTGGAACATATCTATTGCCAGTTTACATCCCCATAATTTACATCCTGAGTCGGATAATATTTCTAAAAACTCCCCTACCGGTGGCATGTCCAGCTTTTCCATTTCTCTTTTCATCATCTTCGTTGCCAATGCTTCCACTCCTGGTAATCCGCCTAACATCGTAGGCATATGCATTGCAGGGTTACCCACAGTTGCAACATGTAAATGCTCGAGTTTTTTCTTCTGAATAGCTTCCAATCCAAAAAAGGTAAAGAATATTTCCGATTCAATTCCTTCCATTCTTGCTCCATTTGCCATCACAAAAGCGGCATACACATTTTCTAATGTAGCTTTTGATAAAATGAAAAGCATTTTTTTAACTTTTGTTTTTCCCATGATCTTTAATTTTAATCAAGATTAATTTTTATTTAGATGCAGCTTTTAGGTTTTGGAACACCGGCAATCTTTGTTGCTTTTTTTAGTGGTCCCCCTGGAAAAAGTGCATAGAACTCTTTAATATTCAGCACCCCACTTTTTTTAATCCCTCTTATTGATAGGGCTACTTCATTTTTAACCTGTTCCTGAATCCAGGAAATTACTTCCCAATGCTTATCAGTTAATTCAATGTCTTCTTTTTGGGCTATTTCCTTGGCTATTTCTTCATTCCATTGGGATACATCCGTCAAATACCCTTCTTCGGTAACATCCAATCTAATTCCTGCTATCGTTAAATCCATAATTGTTTTATTTATTTATTTTAATTTATACGTGTTGTTTTTCTGCTTTAATATCAAAAACCTTTCCTTTAAAACTCATGTTTCTTGAAACAAAGGGTATTGCGATCCCCTTTAATAACATATTCCAATAGATCCATCGAAAAGCCAATTTTCCCCAGTGGTTAAAAATACTCTCCTTCAGCAATTTTAAAGGTCCAATACCCGCAAAGGGGAAGGTACCATGAACTGGTTCCTGATCATAATTGAAATCTATTAATAGGGCTTTGTTTTTACCTGTTTCTATAAAACAGTTGGCATGACCGTCAAATTCCTCTTTGAGTTTATAGCCTTTTGTAAAAAGGATAATGTTATCTGTTAAGGTCTCAGCTTGAAAATGGGCAACAGATCCAGCTTTTGATGCTGGTACGTTTGTTGCATCCCCTATGACAAAAACATTATCATGTTCTTTTGACTGTAAGGTATGTTTATGCGTGGGAATGAAGTTCAAGTCATCTCCCATACCAGATCTTTCAATGACTTCATCTCCCATATTGGTGGGTACGGTCACCAATAAATCAAACGGTACAGTTGTATCTGCATAGTCGATTATTTGCTTGTTTTCATTATCTACACGCTCAATGGCAAAATCGGTTTCAATTTTTATATCCTTTTCGTCCAGAAGATAGGTCAATGCCGTAGTACAGGTTGGTTTCGTAAATGCTCCTGATAATGGAGTCACATAGGTAATTTCAACTTTGTCCCTCATTCCTTTTTTATGGAAATAGGAATCTGCTAAAAACGCAAATTCCAAGGGTGCCACGGGACATTTAATGGGCATTTCGGTAATATGCACCACCAATTTTCCGCCTTCCCAATCGCGTAGTTTATTGCGTAGCGCCAAGGCTCCTTCATATGTATAAAAATCAAAGATATCCTTGTGCCATAATGGACCTAATAAATCTTCGGTCTCATCGGGAGCGATTTTTGACCCTGTTGCCACAATCAAAATATCATAGTGCACTGTTTCATCTTCCAACGCCACCTTATTCTCCTCAGGGAATATTTGTTCTATTTTTTTCTGTATATAATTTACACCTTTGGGTATAAATTTTTTCCCCGTTTTTTTCACCTGTTCTTCCGAATAGATATCAAAAGGGAGAAATAAAAAACCTGGTTGGTAATAATGGGTTTTGTATTGATCAACAATGGTTATTGCCCACTCTTTTTTTGGAAGTTTCTTGACCAAGTGGTTTGCCATCATGGTTCCGGAAGTACCTGCTCCTAATATTAAAAGATTTTTCATTGTAGTATTTAAGTTTAAGGACGAAATATGAGCATTTGTCAAACTTCGAATTTCCTGGTGTAAAATTATCCCGATACGCATGGGTATTATATGACATTTGTCATATTATCACCAACTTTTTGTAACATTTGTTACAAAAATTATTTTCTAGTAATCTGATAAACAATTATTTACGATTTTTTTAATCTATAAAATCCAATAAATATCAACAGTTTCCGCACATAGGTCATTTCAAAATAATAACTATGACATTTGTCATAAATCTTCATTTTTTTCAGCAATAATTTTGGAGTGAATTTAAGTATTCAATTAATTATTAAGGAAGCCTGGACATTCCATATATAAGGTTTTGGCTTCTTAAATTATAAAACTCAATAATCATGAGAAAATCAATTCTTAATTTGTCGTTTTTAATCTTTGCAACCGCTGCTTTAGCGCAGTCAGGTCACATTATGCAGGGCGTTGGAGCCGTTAATATGTCAATGGGTGGTGCTGCAACCGCACAACCCTTGGATATTTCCGGTGCACTACAATGGAACCCTGCGGCCATATCGACTTTTGATGATAAAATCTTAAAGTTCGATATAGGTTTATTCTTTTCATCTCCTGAATTGTCCTCCTCATTACCAGCTGGTATGTTAGGGCCTGGTGCTCCTGGAGTTAGTGGTATAACCAAAGATGATAGAGGTGTATCGCCTTTACCAGCATTGGCCATGGTTTGGGGTAAAGAAGGTAGTAAGCATACCTTTGGTGCTTCAGCTTTTGGTATCAGTGGGTTTGGTGTTACCTTCCCTGAAGAGGCAAATAACCCGTTAAGTGCAAGTTTCAATCCAACAGTGAATTCAAATCCAATTAATTACCCACAAGCAGCCATGGGATTTGGCCGTGTGGAATCTGATTATATGTTATTGCAAGTAGGGTTTAGCTGGGCTTATGAATTATCAGATAAGTTTTCAATTGGGGTACAGCCTACTTTTAATTATGGAGCTTTGGAATTAGCACCTAACCCCTTGGCCACGCCTAGCCAAACTTTAGGCTATCCTGTAAGCGATAAGGCCTCTGCAACTGGCTTTGGTGCCCAATTTGGTTTGTTCTTTGATTCACAAACTGGTTTTAAGGCCGGTGCTTCTTATAAAACCGCTCAAAAATTCAGCAAGTTTAAATTCGATAGTAAATACTTGGACGGTTCAGCTGCTCCTGAAGTGCAATTCCAAATGGACTACCCTGCAATTTTATCATTTGGTCTAGGTTATTCTACTGATGCCATTGATTTAGCATTGGATTATAGAATGGTAGATTATGAAAATACGGAAGGATTTAAAGCAAGTGGATGGACCATAGCCGATAGTGGACCATTTACAGGATTCCCAACAGGATCAGTACAAGGGTTTGGATGGGAAAATATCTCGATTATTTCTGCGGGATTACAGTATAAAGGGGTAGATAAATTACCATTACGTATTGGGTATACCTATAGTTCTAATCCTATAAATAGTGATTTGGC
>JABDKZ010000044.1 GCA_013001935.1 Maribacter sp. | reverse complement strand
GATCCAAGCCGTTATCTTTATTCTCTTGGATAGGAATTGCATCCATTCTTTTTCCAGAATCTTTACCCCAGCCTTTGAAATCGTTCTCAGGAATAACTTCCCAACCACCACGGTCTAAAACCAAGGTGCCATTATTTCCTATGAAAGCAATGCCATGATTACGACCATAATTGCCGCCGTCAATACCCGTGGCATGTTCCCATAAAATAGAGAATCCATCGTATTCAAAAACAGTCTGCAAGGTATCGGGGGTCTCAGAAGCATCATCGGGATAAGCGAATTTTCCCCCTAAGGCCATGACTGATTTTGGAGTACCAGCCTTCATACCATATAATGCATAATCAATTAAATGAACCCCCCAATCGGTCATTAATCCACCTGCATAATCCCAAAACCATCTAAAACTAAAATGGAATCTGTTTTTATTAAAATTCCTTTTTAGTGCTGGACCCAACCACATAGTATAATCTACACCTGGAGGAACTTCGGAATCTGGAAGAATGGGGACTGGTTGCATCCAACCTTGGTATGCCCATGCCTTTGCCAATCGTATTTCACCTAACTTACCCGAGTGAACAAAATTAATTGCATCGACAAAATGAGGTTGACTTCTTTGCCATTGCCCTATTTGAACCATTCGATCACTGGCGCTTACAAAGTGCTTCATAATATTTGCCTCCTGAATAGAATTTGCGATTGGTTTTTCGCAATAAACATCTTTACCGGCTTGCAAGGCATCGGTGAGCTGCAGACAATGCCAATGATCTGGCGTGCCAATTATGACAACATCTATATCCTTATTATCCAACAATTCCCTATAATCACTATACCATTTTGGTTTCTTGATCCCAGCTTTCTCCAGATCAGAAGTCCGCGCCCTTAAAACGCTTTCATCGACATCACACAACGCAATTACATTGGTCTCACTAATTTTAAGCATTGAGGTTAAATCTGTAAAACCCATCCCTTTACAACCAATTAACCCTACATTGATTCTGTCATTAGGCCCTACTCGTTTTCGAAGCGTAGCTAAAAGCTCAATGGGAAATAAAAAAGCTGCTCCGGAACCAGCCAATGCAAGCGAACTTCTTCGAATAAAACTTCTTCTGTTGTGATTCATATCCTTGGGTTTTAAGGATTGAATATAACTAATTTAGCTGAAATTAGCGCACAAAAAAACCGATGAATCCATCGGCTTTTTTACTATATATTCTAAAGGATATAGCTTATTTTGTGACTGGTGTATTCCGTTTTTTACTCATCTCCATTGATATGGCCGAACGATCAAACTTTAACTTCCCAGCCATTGTTTCTATAATGCAGGATGAATCTTTGTCATTCAAGTCAATAACTTTGCCATGGAGTCCGCTTTTGGTAATAATACGATCTCCTTTCTTTAATTCTGCTGCGAATTTTTTCTCATCTTTCTGACGTTTCATCTGGGGTCGAATCATGAAAAAATATGCGACCACAAAAATGAGGATCATCGGGAGAAAATCCATTATACTGCCACTTCCCATATAATAATTTTAGTATTGTTTTTATTTTACAGGACCTACTGGTGCCGCTCCTTTAGGCTGTACGAAAGCCTTGATTCTTAAAAGCTCTGAACCTTTTGCAGTATTCGCAACTACCGTAATTGTTTTTGTTACCTGATTCTGACCTGAACCGTTGAATTTAACCACTAGTTCTCCTTTTTCACCAGGTGCAATCGGTTCTTTTGGTGGATTGGGTACAGTACAACCACAACTACTGGTTGCATTGGTAATAACCAATGGTGCATTACCTGTATTGGTAAATGCAAATATTGTCTCTTGGGGGGTACCTTGTTCAATTGTACCAAAATCATGTTCTGATTTTTCAAACTCCATAACGGGAACTTGCTTTGCTGATTCATCACGCTCAGCCGCAACAGCCACATTATCGGTTTTTACTTTACTGGAAGCATTTTCCTTACATGACATAAATGCCATCATCGCTAATAAGCTTAAACTTAAAACTGCTCTTTTCATCTATTGAAATTTTTTAATTTGTTGCAAAATTAATTAAATATTTTATAATAAGCCCCGGCCCGCCTTTTTTAGTTTACCGTCGGCTTTATACTCTTTTACGAGTTTATCTAATATCCCATTTATGAAAATACTGCTTTTTGGGGTAGAGTATTCTTTCGCGATTTCCAAAAATTCATTAATGGTCACCTTTTCCGGTATTGAAGAAAAATTAAGCAATTCACAGATTGCCATTTTAAGTAGAATAGAATCTATATCTGCAATACGGTCCTTATCCCAATTAGGGGTTTTACCCTCGATTTCCTTTTCCCAAACACTATTATTCAACAAAGTTTTGGTCAAGAGGTTATTTGCAAAGACCATATCTTCATCATCTTTAAGCAATCTTGGCAAGAAATAGGACTCGTCCTGGCTTTCCTTTACTTTTTTCAACTGTTTTAAGATAAATGTATTCACAATTGGTATATCATCTACCCAGGTTAATTTATCGTCTTCAAAATAATCATAGATTTTTTCGTTGGGGGCAATGATTTCCTTGAACAAGACCAAAATCAATTCCTTATCATCCAAGTATGTACTTGAAGGTATATGCATGTATTCAAGATAAAACTTACTTTCCGTAATTTCCTTATAAATAAGCTTCACATATTCTTCATTCAAATACCAATTGTTTAGTTTTCTCTTTTCCAATTCGGCCCTCAATTTGCCATTTGTAGCCAACTGCACCAATAATTTGTTGTTGGCAAACTTTTCTTTGTCAGGAAAGGCGTCAGCACTATTGGCAAGATATTTTTTTGTGGAAAGTTTTACTTGATTGGCGGCCAATTGTTGAATTTCAAGCAACAAACTCAGCATTAGCAGATAAAGCGTATACATATTATCAATGCTTACTTTAAGGAATTTTTCCTGTTTTTCAAGGGAATCATCTTTGGATTGGGTCAATGCATAAATACACTGCATAACTTTTACCCGAATGTGCCTTCTTGTAAGCATGTTAAAGAACTTTTATTGATATAAGTTTACTTTCAGCCCGTAAAAATAGTAATCTATTTTCAATCTATGGATCTGACAGTAACTTATATCTTATTTATATAATTTATAACGTTTCGTTTTACGACAAACCTATATCTTTGGCGAATAGGAAAAACTCAAACCCCTTTCGCCCATAGGCTTTATGAAGGAACTTAAGCATCTGAACAAATACTTTAAAAAATATTGGCTAAAACTTCTAGTCGGTCTTATCATTACTGTTATTGCGAAGATTTTTCAACTGATCATGCCATCTTATGTCAAGAAATCGATCCAAGTTGTAGAAAATTATATTGGTGGTGAAATTTCTAAAGAAATAGCCAAAAACAATCTATTGGAGTTCATTCTTATTATTGTTGGGGCCGCACTTCTTTCCGGATTTTTCACTTTTTTAATGCGCCAGACCATTATCTATGTTTCCCGGTACATTGAATATGATCTCAAGAACGAGATTTTTGATCAATACCAAAAATTAAGTTTAAATTTCTATAAAAAGAACCGTACGGGGGATCTTATGAACCGTATGAGTGAAGATGTCAGTCAAGTTAGAATGTATGCCGGTCCTGCTTTAATGTACGGAATGAACACCGTAACCTTATTTGCATGTATAATTCCTATAATGTTCATAACAGCACCAACGCTTGCGGCCTATACTTTGATTCCGTTACCCATTCTATCGGTTCTTATTTACCAAATAAGTAAAATTATACATAAACGCAGCACCGTCGTTCAAGAGTATCTATCCTCGCTATCAACCTTTACCCAAGAGGTCTTTTCTGGTGTTTCGGTAATAAAAGCCTATGCTATTGAACCTCAGATAAATTTGGAATTGAATGCTTTAGCCCTGGAAGGGAAAAAGAAAAGTATGGATCTGGCAAAGGTAAATGCCTGGTTCTTTCCACTAATGATCTTACTCATTGGCATCAGTAATATTTTTGTTATTTACATTGGCGGACAACAGTATATTAATGGTGAAATCAGCTCTGTTGGTGTTATCGCTGAATTCGTGCTTTATGTGAATATGCTCACTTGGCCCGTTGCCATTGTAGGTTGGTTGACCTCAATAATTCAGCGCGCTGAGGCATCACAAAAAAGAATAAATGAATTTTTACAGGAATTACCTGAAATCAAAAATGAGGTAGAAAAGGAAACCCCAATCAAGGGTAAAATAGAATTCAAAAACGTAAGTTTCACTTATGATGATACGAACATTACGGCCCTTAGAAATATTTCATTTACAATTGAAGCCGGTCAGACAGTTGCTATTTTAGGAAAAATTGGTGCTGGCAAGTCTACAATTCTCGATTTGGTTTCAAGACTATACGATGTCAATGAAGGTGAAGTTCTTATTGACAATACGCCTATTCGCAAGTTAAATCTGCATACTTTACGCCAAGCAATAGGTGCGGTGCCACAAGATGCATTTTTATTTTCTGATTCTATAAAGAACAACATTAAATTTGGCGACAATAACTCAACGGATGAAGAGGTGATCGCTGTAGCAAAAAATGCGGTCGTCCACGACAATATCATGGAATTCAAAAACCAATACGATACCATCTTGGGTGAGCGGGGAATCACCCTAAGCGGAGGTCAAAAACAACGGGTATCAATTGCAAGGGCATTGTTGAAAAAACCACAGATATATTTGTTTGATGATTGCTTGTCGGCCGTCGATACCGAAACCGAAGAGACCATTCTTAATAACCTTGAATTGGCATCAAGTGCCAAAACAACGATTATTGTAAGTCACCGTGTTTCTTCTGCAAAAAACGCGGATAAAATTCTAGTTTTAAATGAGGGTGAATTATTGCAGGAAGGTACCCATGAAAAATTAAACAACATAAAAGGGTACTACAAGAATCTTTATTTGCATCAACTCTCAGAGAAAGAAAACTAGAAATATTGTTGTTAAATAGGCTTTTTTTTTACACTTTTGAATGATATTCCCCCATTTTTATTAACTAGACACTAACAGAATGAGCGACAAAGATTTAATGGATCAAGAAGAGATACACTCAAAGGTTTTAAGAGCCGGTAGGAGAACGTATTTCTTTGACGTGCGGAGTACTAAAGCCGGAGATTACTATTTAACCATTACCGAAAGCAAAAAATTCACCCATGATGATGGGTCATTTCATTACAAAAAGCACAAAATCTATCTATACAAAGAAGATTTTACCGCTTTTAGGGAAAATGTAGGGGAAATGATGGATTTTATCATCGATGAAAAAGGAACCGAGGTAATCTCGGAAAGACATCAAAAAGATTTTAAGAAAGAAGAACCTCGTCAAAATGGAGAAATGAAAGCATCAGAAAACTTTACTGATGTAAATTTTGATGATATTTAAGATTAGTTCAAAAATATACTTAAAACGACCCTGCTTTCTCAGGGTCGTTTTTTATTTTTAACCATAGCTAAACTAATCCAAAATGAAAAAAGTACTACTAATTCTTATTCTATTGATTTCTTATTGTGTTTCAGCACAAAAGAGTATTGACCTTAACTATTACCTTCCTCAAAATGTCACATACGATGAAAATATCCCAACACCAAAAGAGGTAATTGGCCATGAAGTTGGTGAATGGCATGTTACTCATGATAAGCTCATGTTTTATATGCAGACCCTTGCCAAAAAGAGCGATAGGATAACAATCGAAACCAGGGG
>JABDKZ010000033.1 GCA_013001935.1 Maribacter sp. | reverse complement strand
GTATAAAGCCGATGGCGAAATGAGCCGATCGGAATTTGCGGCCTTTTTTATTCCGTATGGCATCTCCTTGATTATAGAAACGGTTTTCACTGCCCGAATGCTTAAAAAACTCTATTGAATTTGGCATTCTGTTATCTTACGTAAATCCCTAGAAATAAACTCTAAAATGCTTTTTTCTTTTTAGGAGAATAGCTTACATTTGCACCGATTTTTAGAGACCGATATTTATTTTTAATCGATATGCGTAAACCATTTTTATTGAAAATTCTTTTGGCAGCTGTTCTTCTTTTAGGCAACAGTGCTTTCGCAAGTGTAAAAGAGGATTCTTCCGAGGAGCCAAAAAAGGATCTCAAGACCGAAATCAAGGAATACATAAACCACCATTTACAGGATTCACATGATTTTTCATTGTTTTCATACACCAATGATGCAGGGGAGCATATATATGTGGGCTCATCTTTACCGGTAATTTTATGGGATAATGGTTTAAAGGTTTTCTCTTCATCAAAATTTCACCATGGCGAGACATTGGCCGAGGTAGATGGTAATTATTATAAGTTATACCATAGTAAAATATACAAAACCGATGCCGAAGGCACTATCAATTACGATGAAGAGCATCACGCTACCAATGTTAAGCCAATTGATTTTTCGATTACGAAGAATGTGGTAATGATTATAGTCACCGGTTTATTAATGCTTTGGTTATTTACGAGTTTGGCAAGATCCTATGCTAAAAACAATGGTGTCCCCACAGGGATGGGTCGTTTTTTCGAGCCCATTGTATTATACATAAGAGATGATATTGCTAGACCCAATATAGGCGAGAAAAGATATAGAAAGTATATGTCATTTTTATTGACCATATTTTTCTTTATATGGTTTTTGAATATGTTCGGGTTAACTCCGCTTGGCATCAATGTTACCGGAAATATTGCTATTACATTTTCTTTGGCCATTATGACCTTTTTGATAACCAATCTCACAGGGACCAAGGATTACTGGATGCACCAGTTTAATCCGTTAGGGGATTCAATGCCATGGTACGCAAAAATACCTTTGTATATTATTTTGGTACCCATTGAAATGTTGGGATTGATAATTAAGCCTTTTTCATTATTGATTCGTTTGTATGCGAACATGCAGGCAGGACATATTGTATTAATGAGCTTGATTGGTTTAATGTTCATTTTTAAGAGTTGGTTGGGTAGCCCCTTATCATTTGCCTTGGCCTTTGCCATTTCATTGATAGAAATTTTAGTTGCCCTGTTACAGGCTTATATATTTACAATGCTTTCAGCACTATACTTTGGATTTGCATCCGAAGAGCATGAGCACGAACACGAGGAGGATGCCGAATTGGCACACTCATAATATGAATTGTCATTCCTGCGAATGCAGGAATCAAAATTGAATTTTTAATTTTTAAACTAGATAGATTATGGAAATTCCAGTAATGGTAGGTGCAGGTTTGGTTGTTATCGGTGTTGGTATCGGTATCGGTAGGATCGGTGGTTCAGCAATGGACGCGATTGCCCGTCAGCCTGAAGCTTACGGTAAGATTCAAACAGCGATGTTGATTGCAGCAGCGCTTATTGAAGGAATTGGTTTTGCTGCGCTATTTGCAGTATAACCTAAACTTAAAACAAATAGCTGTAACGGTTGGTTGCAGCTATTGTTTCTGTTTAAAAATCATGCTATAAAATTTAAAAAATGGAGAAATTATTAAACGAATTTTCAATTGGGTTGTTCTTTTGGCAGACCTTGTTGTTTGGGCTTTTGGTGTTCCTACTTTGGAAATTTGCCTGGAAACCAATTCTTAATGCCGTAAATGACCGCGAAGACGGCATCAAAGATGCTTTGGCAGCCGCTGAGAATGCGAAAAAGGAAATGCAGAACGTAACTGCGGATAGCGAGAAATTATTGAAAGAGGCACGCGCAGAGCGTGAATCATTGTTGAAAGAAGCTCGGGAGATAAAAGATAGATTGATTGCCGAATCTAAAGACCAGGCGAAAGTTGAAGGCGATAAAATGATAAAACAGGCGCAAGCTACGATCGAGAGTGAAAAGAAAGCGGCGGTGGCCGACATTAAAAACCAGGTAGCTGAACTTTCTGTTGAAATCGCTGAAAAGGTCATCAAAAAACAATTATCGAACAAGGACAAACAATTGAAATTGGTTGATGATATGTTAGGCGACATTAAATTGAACTAATCAAGAATGAAGGATACTAGAGCAGCCATACGATACGCAAAAGCAATTTTAGATATTGCCGTTGACAATAAGGCAACGAATGCAGTTGAAAAAGATATGCGCGCTGTGGTCAATACGATTTCCGATAGTAAGGAACTAAATGATTTATTGTCAAGCCCGGTGATTAAGGGCGAGGACAAGAAAAGTGCACTGTCCAAAATTTTCAAGGGAAGTCACGCTATTACCGAAGGGCTGCTTAAGCTTTTGGTAGATAACAAAAGAATAGGCATGTTGAATGAGGTGGCCTTAAAGTACATCATTCTCAACGAGCAATTAAAAGGTGAGGATGTAGCTGTTGTTACTACAGCCGTCCCATTGACCAAGGATTTGGAGAAAAAGGTATTGGGACATGTTGCCAAGATTACCGGTAACAAAGTAACTATCGAGAACAAAATCGATGAAAGTATCATTGGTGGTTTTGTACTTCGAGTTGGCGATTTGCAATTTGATGCTAGTATCGCTAATAAATTGAACAATTTAAAAAGAGAATTTACAAATAGTCTATAATATATTTTAAGGCTCAAAGAGTCTAAAACTTTATATCTAAAACAAATGGCAGGAGTAAAAGCCGCTGAGGTATCAGCAATTTTAAAGCAACAATTATCAGGATTTGAAGCGACCGCTTCTTTGGATGAAGTAGGAACCGTATTGCAGGTAGGGGATGGTATTGCAAGGGTATACGGACTATCAAATGCCGAATATGGCGAATTGGTTGAGTTCGAAGGAGGCCTTGAAGGTATCGTTTTGAACTTGGAAGAAGATAATGTTGGTGTTGTATTATTGGGCCCTTCCAAAGAGATTAGCGAAGGAGCTACTGTTAAACGTACGCAGCGAATAGCATCTATTAAAGTGGGTGAAGATATTGTTGGTCGTGTCGTAAATACTTTAGGTGCTCCGATAGATGGTAAAGGTGCAATCTCTGGTGAATTATTTGAAATGCCATTGGAACGTAAAGCTCCTGGGGTTATTTTTCGTCAGCCAGTAAATGAGCCATTGCAAACGGGAGTAAAAGCGATTGATGCCATGATCCCGATTGGTCGTGGGCAACGTGAGTTGGTAATTGGTGACCGTCAGACAGGGAAAACAACGGTCTGTATCGATACCATCCTGAACCAAAAAGAGTTTTACGATGCAGGTGAGCCTGTTTATTGTATCTATGTTGCTATTGGTCAAAAGGCTTCCAATGTTGCGAATATTGCAAAAGTTTTGGAAGACAAGGGTGCTTTAGCATATACTACTATAGTTGCTGCGAATGCCTCAGATCCTGCACCCATGCAGGTATATGCTCCGTTTGCAGGAGCTGCAATTGGTGAATATTTCAGGGATTCGGGGAGACCGGCTTTGATTATTTATGATGACCTTTCAAAGCAGGCTGTTGCTTATCGTGAGATTTCATTGTTATTAAGACGTCCACCAGGACGTGAAGCATATCCTGGAGATGTATTTTACCTTCATTCAAGATTGTTAGAACGTGCTGCAAAGGTGATTGCTGATGATGCTATCGCAAAAAACATGAATGATTTACCTGAGCCTTTAAAACCAATGGTTAAGGGAGGTGGGTCATTGACAGCTTTACCAATTATTGAGACACAAGCAGGCGATGTATCCGCTTATATTCCTACGAATGTAATTTCTATTACTGACGGACAGATATTCTTGGAACAAGATTTGTTCAACCAAGGTGTGCGTCCGGCCATTAACGTTGGTATCTCTGTATCTAGGGTAGGGGGTAACGCGCAAGTGAAG
>JABDKZ010000503.1 GCA_013001935.1 Maribacter sp. | reverse complement strand
GATTATAGGAACACAACTGTTTTTAGCAGGGTTTTTAGGGGAAATTATGGTACGCTCAAGAAAAAACGAAAAACGTTATACTATATCTGAAGAATTGAATCTTAGCGAAAAGCAAGAGCAATATTCTTCGTAAATTAATCTTTCAAAATTACAATTAAATGGAAGCTATTTTAAATACCGTACAAAGTTGGCTTACTGATTTTTTTGATGAAGAAGTCAAGACTGAAATACAAAATCTTATTGCGAACGAGCCAGAAGAGTTAAAAGACCGATTCTATAAGAACATGGAATTTGGGACTGGCGGGATGCGCGGACTTATGGGTGTTGGTACGAATAGGATAAATAAATATACACTAGGGAAAAGCACTCAAGGCTTAAGTAATTATATAAAGAAGGTTTATGAAGGTGAAGAATTAAAAGTGGTCATTGCTTATGATTGCCGTCACAATAGTGATACACTTGCCAAAACTGTAGCCAATGTATTTTCGGCCAACGGTATTAAGGTTTTTCTGTTCTCAGAACTGAGAACCACGCCCGAATTATCATTTGCGGTAAGACACTTAAACTGCCATGCAGGTATTGTTTTAACCGCATCACATAATCCACCCGAATACAATGGTTATAAGGTATATTGGACCGATGGAGGACAGATAGTGCCCCCGCAGGACGGAGCGATTATCAATGAAATTGAAAAACTTGCGTACGAGGACATAAATTTTGATGCAAATGAAGGTTTGATCGAAATGATCGATACCGAAGTTGACGAAGTCTTTATGAATGCCTCGGTTGCTAATGGCAATTTCAATGCTGCTGGAAAAGATGATTTCAAAATTGTCTTTACCTCTTTACATGGTACGTCGATCACTGCTATTCCTGAGGTCTTAAAACGCGCCGGATACAAAAATGTTACTATCATAGAAGAACAGGCTAAACCCGACGGAAATTTCCCAACAGTCGTTTCACCGAATCCAGAGGAGCCAGAGGCCTTATCAATGGCGATTAAAAAAGCGGAGGAAATAGGTGCCGATATGGTAGTGGGCACAGACCCTGATAGCGATAGATTGGGAATAGCCGTCAGAAATTTGGAAGGTGAGATAGAATTACTTAATGGTAACCAGACCATGATGTTAATGACCAAGTTTCTTTTGGAAAAACGAAAAGAAAAAGGCATGCAAGGCAATGAATTCATAGCTTCGACCATTGTTTCAACACCGATGATGCTAGCATTGGCAGATGCATACGGGGTTGAGTGCAAAGTTGCCTTGACGGGCTTCAAATGGATTGCCAAAATGATAAAGGATTTCCCGCAGCAACATTTTGTCGGAGGTGGCGAAGAAAGTTTTGGTTTTATGGTCGGTGATTTCGTTAGGGATAAGGATGCAGTTACCGCTACCCTACTCGCCTGTGAAATAGCAGCCAGTGCCAAAGCTAATGGCAGCTCTTTCTATAAAGACCTGATCGATTGTTATGTCGATTATGGTTTTTACATGGAAAAATTGATTTCAATGACCAAAAAGGGAATCAGTGGTGCAGCAGAAATAAAACAAATGATGGTTGACTATCGTGAAAATCCTATTAAGGAAATCGATGGTTCAAAAGTAGAATGGATCCATGATTACAATGCTTCCAAAGCTACGAATCTTATTACAGGAAAAACTGAAACTATCAATATTCCAAAATCGAATGTGCTGATCTACACAACTGAAGATGGTACTCGAATGGCAGCCAGACCAAGCGGTACTGAGCCCAAAATCAAGTTCTATTTTAGTATAAATACAGATTTGGACAATGCGAACGATTTTAAGAAAATACGCAAAGAGTTAGAATTGAAAATCAATCGTATTGTTAGCGAATTGAAACTCGGTTAATGGAATATTTCAAAAAAATCCTTCGCTTTGCGAAACCATATAAGAAATACGGATTTCTTAATATATTCTTCAATATTCTGTATGCATTGTTCAGTGCCCTGTCCTTTGCTGCGCTAATCCCGATGCTAAATGTGCTATTTGAACAATCAAAGCCTGTCACCAAATTGCCCGTTTATAATGGAATAAGCAGCATTAAGGATTATTTCATAGATTATTTGGGATATCATGTGACCCAATATGCCGGGGATGATAAAATGAAGGCCTTGGTTTTGGTAATCGGGCTGGTCTTAGCACTTTTTCTTCTAAAGAATGTATTTAATTATTTGGCAATGTATTTCATCACTTTCTTACGAAATGGTGTTCTGAAAGATATTCGAAATCGAATGTACCAAAAGATCACAGAATTGCCAATCTCTTACTATTCGGAAAAAAGAAAAGGGGATGTCATAGCCCGTATAACCTCAGATGTGCTTGAAATACAGCATTCGTTCCTGTCGATATTGGAATTAATTGTTCGGGAACCTTTGACCATTTTATTTACGATTTTAATCATGTTCGGAATCAGTGCAAAACTCACGCTTTTCGTTTTCATTTTTATTCCGTTGGCCGGTGCGATAATTTCAAGAATAGGTAAATCGCTCAAAAAGAAATCGGATCGGGTTCAAAAAGAACAGGGCGAATTTCTATCTATTGTTGAAGAGACATTGGGAGGCCTGCGCGTTATTAAGGCGTTTAACGCTGAATCACGCTTTTTTGAAACGTTCAGCAGGTCGACGGATCGTTTTTTCAAATTTTCGAATAAACTACTGAACCGCCAAAACCTGGCCTCACCTACCGGCGAATTCTTGGGTATATTGGTAATAGGAGTTTTATTGTGGTTTGGTGGTAAAATGGTTTTGATCGATAAAACTTTGGATGCCTCGTCTTTTATTGCTTACATGGGATTGGCCTATAATATACTAACTCCCGCCAAAGCCATTAGTAAAGCCTCTTTTGGTGTCAAAAAAGGAAATGCAGCGGCAGAACGCGTATTGGAAGTATTGGAAACCGAAAATCCTATTCTAGATAAAAAAAATGCAGTCAATAAATCAACCTTTGAAAAAAATATCACTTTAGAAAATATTTCCTTTAAATATGAAGCCGATCTAGTACTTCAGAAATTTAATCTTAATGTCCCCAAGGGCAAAACCGTTGCTCTCGTAGGTCAATCAGGAAGTGGGAAAAGTACAATTGCCAATTTAGTGACCCGCTTTTATGATGTAAATGAGGGAGAGATAAAAATTGATGGGACAAACATCAAGGACATTTCCAAGAAATCACTACGGGACTTAATGGGGTTGGTTACCCAAGATTCGATATTGTTCAACGATACAGTAAAAGCAAACATAAGCATGGGTAAGGAAAATGCTCCCGACTCCGCAATTATTGAAGCTGCAAAAATTGCCAACGCCCACGACTTTATTATGGACTTGCCTAAAGGATATGATACTAACATAGGTGATAGTCGTAATAAACTGAGTGGTGGTCAAAAACAACGACTATCTATTGCAAGAGCCGTGCTCAAGAATCCGCCAATTATGATTCTGGATGAGGCTACATCGGCTTTGGATACAGA
>JABDKZ010000502.1 GCA_013001935.1 Maribacter sp. | reverse complement strand
AGACAGACTCATTTAAATGCGGGAGTGCGGTACAATCTAATTGGAAAGTTCAATAAGCATATTTGGGAACCTAGATTAAGCTTTAACCAGCGATTTTTGGAAAATTTCAACCTGGAAGTTTTGGGAGAGTTTAAGCATCAGAGTACTTCCCAGGTCATCAATTTCCAGAATGATTTCTTGGGGATAGAGAAGCGCAGATGGCAATTGTCTGATAATGCTGAAATACCAATTATAAGAAGTAAGCAGGTTTCGGGCGGTTTGAGTTATAACGAAAAAGGATGGCTTATAAATGCCGTTGGATATTTTAAGAATGTGGATGGTATAACAACCCAAAGCCAGGGGTTTCAGAATCAATATGAATTTGTGAAAGCACGGGGTAGTTATGATGCAGTGGGAATGGACGTCCTAGTTAGAAAACAATTCAATAAGGTGAACACTTGGCTGAGCTATTCCTATTTGGACAGCGATTACACTTTTAACACACTTGCAGAAAATACTTTTCCCAGCAACTTGGATATAACCCATGCCATTACATTTGGTAGTTCATATAAAGCACAACATTTTAGATTTTCAGCTGGGTTGAATTGGCGTTCTGGTAAACCCACTACCATTCCAGTTGTAGGTAATGAAGTAGTAAATGATGAAGTAAATTATGACGTTACGAACAAAGAAAGACTTGATGATTATCTGCGGGTGGATCTCTCGTCTATTTACCAACTTAATTTTGGAAAAAAGACAAGGGCGAATATCGGTTTGTCCGTTTGGAATCTATTGGACAGGGAGAATACGATAAACATTTTTTATAGGGTTAATGCCCTGGGCAACGCCGAGGAAGTTAGGCAGCATTCGCTCGGCATCACCCCAAATGCCGTTTTCAGGCTCTATTTTTAGTTATTGTTTTTCAATAAATGAAAATTTTTAGAGGGTATAATTCCTTTTAAAACCAGATTTTTTCTTCTTCACATTTTTTTATTTGATAGTTAGACAGGGCTTTAACAAATTTATGGATTATGTTACTCAAAAAAGAAAAATGGATCAAGGACGAGGAGCTGGGTTTTTTAAAGGCCAACCCCTCAATTTTTATGACTTCTGGTATAAAATGGAAAAAAAGAATTGATTTTTTGGGCATGGATGTCGATGTTTTAGTTTCTGGAAACTTGGAAAAATTGAATAAAACAGAAACAAAAATAATGACAAATGCCCTGAACAATATTAAATTGATCGAAAAACAGGTACTTTACGCCATACATGATCTGTGCTTGAGAAACAACATAAAATCCGATGCATGGGAATCATATTTTAGGTGTTTCCAAATTTATATTGAAAAGGCAGATCTGTTTATTTTAATTGAAGACACAGTAAACTATCTTACTTATGAATTGGAATTGAAGTGGTTCTGATTTTCCACAAATAAAAACTGGTTTCAATATTAAATATCCAACCATTTTTTGAATTCTGCCGCCTTGTTCTTGCTTATTATAATAGCATTTTTGGAGGGAGGATTCAGCTCAATTTTTAGTTGGTTATTGCCATATCTTAAAATTTCATCGATACCTTTCACCGAAATGATATGCTGCCTATTTGCCCTAAAGAAGAACATTGGATCAAGACTGCTGTAAAGCTCGTCCAAACTAGAGTTGCTTGAATGTTTTTGCCCATCAAGACAGGTAATCGTGGTCAGGGAATTCTCAGTATTTATAAATGCTATTTCATCTACTTTTACAGATTTCAGCTTATCTCTTGAATAGGTCAACAATCGGTTTTTAATTTTGGTGTTGTCGTCACCATCCTCTCCAACATTTTCACTGATCTTGCTCTTTAAATTGTAAAGATCGGTATTCATTTTCGATAGGTTGATTACTTCTTCGGATAGCTTTTCATTTTTTAGTTCCAATGTATTTTCATAGTAGCTACCCAAAAAACGAACGGTCAATAATGACAATAATACTATGGTTGCACTCGAAAGTAAATACACCAACAAAAAATTGAACTTAAGTTTTTCAATTTGTTTTTCAATTTTATTGATGTTTGCGTGGGCGGCAATAATCCAATCCGAGTTCTTAACGGGGTACAAATAAATTATTTCCGAATTTCTATCTTCGTTCGGGAAGTCGCGAATTCCCCCCTTTTGTTTCTTATTGGTCAAGAGACCATAAAAGTCCTCTGAATTAATCTCGTTGTCAATAGATCTTACATAAGATTCATCCGGATTGGTCTTTTTACCTATTTTTTGTGGATCAGGATGGCAGATCTCTACCCCTGACCAGTCGAACATACAAACGAATCCAGATTCGATGTTGGTACCTTCTATACTTTTTTGAATATTGCTTATTACCGTTTGCCGGTCAATGCCATTTTCAAGTTGCGAAGAAACCAACTCGGCAAATTCCCTGGCTTCCCTTTTGCTCGACTCAATTTGAATTTCTAAAAATTGATTGGTGCTAACCTTTACCATATAGGCCATACTAAAATAACCAATGATAAACACAATGGTAGAAATAGCCAATAGAGTGAACAGATATAGATTATCCTTTTTCAAAAAATGGGAAAACTTTAAAGTTAATATTTCCTTTTCAAGCCCAATTTTTCCCTATTCACATATTTTTTTTTGAATAGGGATATGTGTCGTATTAATTTACTTCTATAATTAATTAAACACACTACAAATTATGAAAAATATATATTTAGTTCTGTTCGTTGCTGTTTTTTTACTTCAAAGTTGTAGCAGCGATAATGATCCAGATCCAATTATCATAGACGACCCACAGCAAATGGATGATCCTGAACCAGAGGTAAATGCTGTGAAATTGGCAGATAACTCTACTTTTGGAAAAATACTGACCGATGCCGATGGGATGTCGCTTTATTTCTTTTCCCTGGATACCAAAGACACATCAGAATGTTTAGATGGATGTTTGGATGCTTGGCCTGTTTTCTATGAGGAAACTATAACCGTTGATGCCGGACTAAACACTTCTGATTTTGCCACAATCGACCGTGCAGATGGTGCAAAACAAACCACGTATAAAGGCTGGCCATTGTACTATTTTGCCAGCGACAGCGCTGCCGGAGACACGAATGGGGATGACGTTAACAATGTATGGTATATTGCCAAGCCAGATTATTCTTTAATGTATGTGCGCACACAATTGGTTGGCCATGATGGTTTAAACTATTTAGAGGACTACACTGAAGGTGAGGGTTCAACGTCATATATTACCGATATCGATGGAAATACACTTTATATTTTCATTAACGATGCTAAGGACACCAATAATTTTACAAACCCCGATTTTTCGAACGATGCAGTTTGGCCTATTGCTGAGATTACATTAGATAAAATTCCAAGTATCTTGAATGTTGGAGATTTTGGAACAATTGATGTTTTTGGCCGAACGCAATTAACCTACAAAGGCTGGCCCCTATATTATTTTGGACAAGATGCCGTCCGTGGAGACAATAAAGGGATTAGTTTTCCATTCCCTGGGGTATGGCCAATTGCCAATATTGATACACCAATGGCCCCTGAGCCTGAAAGTACTGTGAAATTGGCAGAAGATATGACCTTTGGAAGTATATTGACCGATGCTGATGGGATGTCGCTCTATTTCTTTTCATTGGATACCAAAGATACTTCCGAATGCCTTGATGGGTGCCTTAATGCCTGGCCAGTATTCTATAATGAAAATATAATAGTTGATTCTGGATTGGACGCAGCTGACTTTGCCACGATAGACAGAACCGATGGTACTAAGCAAACAACATATAAAGGTTGGCCCTTATATTACTTTGCCGGTGACAATGTAGAAGGTGATGTAAATGGAGATAAGGTAAATGATGTATGGTATATTGCCAAACCCGATTATTCTTTGATGTACGTTCGTACACAATTGGTAGGTCATGATGGCCTAAATTATTTGGGGGATTATACCGAAGGAGATGGGTCAACCTTTTACATAACTGATATTGAAGGCAGAACGCTATATGGCTTTATTGCCGATACCAAGGACACAAACAACTATACAGCTTCTGATTTTTCAAATGATTCGGTCTGGCCAATTTTCGAAATGGATTTAGATAAATTACCAAGTATCTTGGACCCTGCGGATTTTGGATCAATAGATGTATTCGGGAGAACACAAGTGACTTACAAAGGATGGCCCTTGTACTATTTTGGGCAGGATGAAGCACGCGGGGATAACAAGGGTATCAGTTTTCCGGCACCAGGAGTATGGCCGATTCTCAACGTAGACTCACCTTTGTTGCAATAAATAAAATAAGCCTGTTATTAAATGTTTAGATTATTTATTAGTTTAGAACAAACCATGTCATATGAAAAATCTACAATTGTTTACAGCTATAATGACGGTGTCATTCATAGTATCATCCTGCGAATACAATGTTGAAAATGAAGATATAATGATTGACCCGTGTGAATCAACGGTCTCTTATAGCGCAACAATCAGACCTTTGATTGATACAAATTGTATGCCCTGTCATAATGGAGATGGAAATACGCCCTTTGCACCAGATTTGACTAATTATAACTCGGTTCAA
>JABDKZ010000484.1 GCA_013001935.1 Maribacter sp. | reverse complement strand
ATAGGTCATGGCTATGAAGCTGCGGGATCCAAGGTTAAAAAAGCAAAAGGGGAAACGCTGACATGGCATTTTAAAGCCCCCATGGTACACGATTTTATGTGGGCCGCTGATCCGGAATACCTGCACGATACCCTGCAAATGGATAATGGTCCAACGCTTCATTTTTTGTATAAGAACGACCCCGAGATTATCGAGAATTGGAAAAAGCTTCAGCCAAAAACCGCGGAAGCCATGGAGTTCTTTAGCAAGAACATAGGCAAATATCCCTATAAGCAGTATTCGGTGGTTCATGGTGGTGACGGCGGTATGGAGTATGCTATGGGCACGCTAATAACCGGTGGTCGTAAACTAAGTAGTTTAATCGGTGTAATGTCACATGAGTTGGCCCATTCTTGGTTTCAGCAGATCTTGGCGACCAACGAAGCCAAACATGAGTGGATGGATGAAGGCTTTACCTCTTTTATTTCGACCTTATGCATGAACAAGATAATGGGGAGAAACAAGAGCAATCCTTTTGAAAACAGCTATAAAGGGTATCGTAATTTAGCCTTGTCAGGGAAAGAACAACCCCAGTCTACACATGCTGATCGCTATGAACATAATTACGCCTATGGTGCATCTGCATACAGTAAAGGAGCCGTTTTCCTTGCCCAGTTGGGGTATATCATAGGACAGAATCAATTAATGGAGACGATTAGAAAATACTATAATGATTATAAGTTTAAGCATCCGACGCCCAATGACATCAAAAGAACTGCTGAGAAGATATCCGGTATGGAGCTGGATTGGTATCTGACAGATTGGACACAGACCACAAATACCATAGATTATGGTATCAAAGAGGTGTTGGAAGACGGTAACAAAACCAAAATCAAAATGGAGCGTATAGGGTTAATGCCTATGCCTTTGGACATTCTGGTTGTATATACCGATGGTACCCGTGAAACTTTTTACACACCGCTACGAATGATGCGTGGTGAGAAGGAAAACCCCTATGGCGATATTAAGAGAACTACATTGCCTGATTGGCCCTGGGCCTTTTCTAGCTATGAATTTTCTATTAACAAGCCTTTAGGCGAAATAAAGGGGATACTGATCGACCCTTCCCAACTCATGGCAGATGTTCGCGAAGAGGACAACTTTTGGCAACCCTCTTTAGACTAAACATAAAGCCTCGTCTATTTGATTGATTTGTTGGTCGTAATTCGATACCACCAAGTATTTCTATACATCTCGTTTTTTGCAGTCAGTTCCCGATTGTTCATCGCAAAATGGGTCTTATCGAGTACCCTATTCCTATAGCCCAAAAGATGAAAAAAGGGTTTTGTGAAGAAATGTGCCACCTTAGTATTGACCAAAAGCGATTGTTTTTCTTTGTTGGCCCATGATACCCCGGGTAATATATGCAACAATGCCCCGAAATTGCTCCTGCGCAAAAAAGCGGATAAGGTGAGGGCCCAGATTGGTGTTTTTCGAATTAAGAAAAACCCTTCCTCGCCCTGTTCTTGATATAGTGGCATGAAAATAATGCTATCTTTTTCAGCTTTTATAAACTCGTCTTTTTCAATGGCCAATGGAGTGCCTTCCAATATTTCCTCAAAACTCCTAAACCCTTCCATCATCTTAAAATCCTTTGTGTCACTAAGGCGATGGCGGTAGGTTATTTCATAAAAGTTTGCATTATATTGGGCAGATTTTTGAAGCTTTTTATAATGCTTCTTGAAATTCTTTACTTCGGCCCTATTCAAAAACCCACTGAAAGCCATTGTTAACCAAGTAAAGGAAATACTATTTTTTATGGAGGCTTCCTCGGTATGTTGGCCAGATTCAAAACCTACTGCAACGTATCCTTTCTCATTTATATAGCTCAAAAGCGGGCCTTCAAGGTATTCTTCAATACCCAAAATAATAGGTACGGGAAAAAGTTTGGCAAACCTTCTATTGATTAAGGCATCGTTAATGGTAATAAATGGTAAGGTTTTACTCGATGTGGTATGAAAATCTATAAAGTAGAATGGTCCTTTTTCATTTTCCAAAATCCCTGAAATCAATGCATAGATGGTCTCCAATTCTTTTTCTTCAACAGATAGTTGGTCCTTTGACCTGGCATTGATGTTATCGATCCTGGAATGTGTCCAAATGCGGTTTAAGTCTTTGTCAACAAAACGCTTCCCTTTTGACAACGCAGGAATGTTGCCCCTAATACCATAAACTGACCCTTTGCACGAAAATGGACCCTTCCCCAATGCCTTGAAAACATGCTCAAGTGCAGTAACTCCGGATTGTTCATTGCCGTGAATACCTCCAAAAAAAATCAGGGTAGGTCCTGGAAGATCTCCTTTTATATGGCCAATAATACGCTTGGTCTTAATCGCTTTTTGCAGATTCAGGTCTGTAATCATGGGCTATAAGTCGTTGGAGGTGATTATACCAACCAATTTTTTATCGCGGACCACAGGCAAACAATTTATTTTATGAGTCTGCATTAAGTCCTTGGCTTCCTCCAAAGGTGTTCCTGGGGTCACCGTAATTAAATTTTTCTTCATGATTTTCTCAATGCTTTGCCCGTGTTTATTGGGTTGATCCAAATATTTGCCAACATCGGTCCATGTTAATAGACCCACTAAATCCAAATTGTCATTAAGAATAGGAACATGATGGATGTTTTTCCATTGCATCATTCTCAAAACAAGTTCCATACTATCATTTTCCTGAGCAGTAATGGTTCTGATGATCATGCGCTCCCCTACTTTTCTGTTACTTTTAGGTATCTGGAATTCAGCACCTCTTGGTAATTGCCATGCATCAACATTATATCCTTTTTGCTGTCTATCAGACATGGCTGCGCATAATATTTTGAGCGCATCCGGTGTCTTATACTCCTTTTTAAGTTTCCGGAAACCTTCTACAATCCATCTTGAACCATTTCTAGATTTTATTCGCTGTTTTATAATTTTTAAATAATACTCCGCATCAGCTGGGGCGACTTTCATCTTATACAATCCCCTATATGCCATTGGCAATAAATGGTTCAATAGTAGTTCTTGGCTTGATATAAGTTTGTTGTCCCAATAAAACTGGGAAGCCATCCCATATCTTGCCGCATTAAAGAAATTACTTTTCACATCCTTAAACTCCATTTTGGTATGAACGTTATCAAATTTTTTAGGCCTTCCTTTCATTACGCCGACCCAAAACATCATATTCGCGATTTCATCCGCAGTTGATGGGCCAGAGGGAATGTATCTGTTCTCAATACGAATATGGGGTTTGCCATCCGTAGTTCCATAACATAGCCTATTCCATTTGTACACCGTACCAATGTGTAATTTAAGCGCCTTTAATTTTGGAGTCTTATTGTTTTCCAAATCGGTCATGCTATCCGAATCAAGCTCCGTGGTTATTAGGCTTCTAAATCCTACAACCGTATCTTTAATAAAGTCGGCCACAGAGCCCTGTGCCCAGTTATTACCAAAACCTACTCTTGGCTCTCTTTCATTCAAAACAAAAGTACTTGCCCTGGTATCTACACTTTGGGCAAAAAGCGCAATACGGGTTTCTTCCCATAATTCGCGTCCCATTAGTAAGGGAGAATTTGTGCATATTGAAAGAATGGGGCCGGCAATAGCCTGTGCCCAATTATACGTGTCGGCAAAATTTTCGGGATCTATCTGCAAATGAGACTGAAAACTGGTATTACACCCTTCATAAAGTATTGAATCATGTTTTAAATTGAGTTCATCAACTCCCTTAATATGTAGTTCTATGTCGTTCTTTCTAACTTCCTTAATAGCTTCATTCAATACCTTATACCGTTTTAAAGGAGTCATATAAGAAAGGCTAATGTGCTTTGTCCTAATCGTAGGTAATATACCGGTCAACAAGATTTTCGTATTATGCTTTTTTGCAGCGGCATCTGCCTGATCCAGAAGTGAATTCAGACTCTTGTGTAAAGTGGAAAAGAATTTCCCTTCCAATTCCAAGGGATCTAGATTAATCTCAAGGTTATACAGTGCAATTTCAGATGTAAAATAGTCCTTGTCTAGCTCTTTCAATATTTCGCTTGCCTTATTGGCAGGTTCCCACTCCTCGGTCACCAAACAAAACTCCTGTTCAGCGCCTATTCTTATCACACCTTTCTCAAACATGTCATTTTCGAGCATATACTCCAAGGCCTTAATGTCTGACATAAGATGTTTTATGTAAACAGGCTTATTCCCGTTTCCTATTAATTTTTCAACGTTTAATTCTCCCATTATTATTGATGTTAATCTAGACCTGATTGGCCGGAATATATTTTATTCCTCACAATATAGAACCTTTTTATGCTGTCAACAAATGACAAATGTCATAAAACCCATACAGTGAATTTTATTTACTTTTACGCGAACATGTCCATGAAATTTCCAAAGAAAGAAAAACTCAAGAGCAAGAAGCTCATAGATGCATTATTTAAAGAAGGAAAATCATTTAGTGCCTATTCTTTAAAGCTGATATACTTGAAGGTTGAAACCCCTACGGATGTGCAATTCAAAACTGGTGTAGCGGTTCCTAAAAAGAATTTTAAAAGCGCTGTTCAAAGAAACCGGATCAAGAGATTGATGCGTGAAAGTTTCCGATTGAACAAACATATGGTTTTTAACAATAGTGAGGGAAACTTTGCGTTTCTATTTTTATATCTTGGGAAAGAATTGCCAACGTACCTTGAGGTAGAAAAAGGCATGCGAATTATACTTCAAAAATTTCAAAAAAAGATTGATGATGCAAAAGTTGATTAGTAAGAAAGTGTTGGTCCCTATTTTGGCCGTTACTTTTTTAATTGTTGGTAGTAGTTTTAGGAGCGATTTCTTCGAAATTGCCAAACAGATAGAAATATTTACAACGCTCTTTAAAGAGTTGAACATGAACTATGTTGATGAGACCAATCCTGCGGAATTGATGGATACGGCCATAAAGAACATGTTGAACGAGCTTGATCCCTATACTAAATTCTTGAATGAACAGGATGTTGAAGCTTACAAAATTAACAACGCTGGGGAATATTCTGGGATCGGGGCGTTAGTGCGTTCTTATGAAGACCGATTACTGGTCATAGAACCTTATAAAGATTATCCTGCGGATAAAGCGGGACTTAAAGCAGGCGATGAGATTATTAAAATCGGGGATATTAATGTGTCTGATTTTAATGACAATGCCAGCGAACTTTTAAAAGGAGCCAATAACTCTTCTGTGGCGGTTACCTATAAAAGGCTCGGGAAATTGAGTACAACTTCAATTAAGAGGGAAGCTATAGAAGTCGACGCGGTGCCTTATTACCATATGGTCGATGATAAAACTGGCTATATTGTGTTGGCAAAATTCAATGCAAAAGCAACTTCACAGACCAAAGCTGCACTTCTTGACCTTAAAGGTAAAGGTGCAACAAAAATCATATTGGATTTACGTGGAAATCCTGGTGGATTATTATCCGAAGCAATAAACGTTTCCAATTTATTTGTACCCAAGGGAGAATTGATTGTGACCACAAAATCCAAAGTAAAGAAATTCAATTCAGAATATAGAACAAAGAAAAAGGCGGTTGATACTGAAATACCTTTGGTTGTTTTAGTGAATGGCAGCAGCGCCTCGGCCAGTGAAATCGTTTCAGGCAGTTTACAGGATTTGGACCGTGCCGTGATTATGGGTGCCAGGAGCTTTGGTAAGGGATTGGTTCAAAGGCCTATGAAGCTTACATACGGAACCCAGCTCAAAGTAACCATAAGCCGTTATTATACTTCTTCTGGCAGATGCATACAATCCCTAGACTATTGGAACAGGGATGAAGAGGGTAATGCGGTACGCAATACCGAGTTCAACGAATTTAAAACAAGAAATGGTCGCAAGGTACAGGATGGCGGCGGCGTGTTACCTGATATTGTCATCGACGAACTCAATACCAATGCATTGACAATGGCTCTAGAGCAAAACAACATCATTTTTGATTTCGCTACAGATTATCACTACCAAAATACGATAGAAAACCTTAGCGATATTTCTTTTTCTGCAAATGATTTCAATGCGTTCAAAACCTATGTTGCCCAAAGTGATTTTTCGTATGAGACCCCATCGGAAAAGGCCATCAAAGAGGCCATGGACGATGCGAATAGTGATGTTTTTGGAGTCGCCGTACAACAGAAATATGATGCGCTATTAGCAGAAATAGGGAAAAGTAAATTCTTGGCATTGGATCTGCATCAAAGGGGAATCAAGAAAAAATTGGAAGACGAAATCGTAAAAAGATACTTTTACCGAGAAGGACTGTATGAGCATTATTTGACCCATGATGAAGCGATTTTGGCTGCTTCGGAGCTCTTATCCAATGAAGTTAAGTATAGCGATATACTACAATAGTCCCAGATTATTTATAGATACAACTCCCGGGAGACGACTTTATAAAATGCTTTCCAAAGTTCACAGCTTTGGGGTCCATACAGCCTTTTAGGTTTCGGATTTTAATCCTTCTAAAATCAATGGGTTGGCCTTCACTTTGCAAGGCAATAAAACCAGTTTTCAGTACTTGACCGTCTTTCTTTATTTCCGGGTCGTAACGATCTACAACCCCACCCCCTATTTGGGGTTTACTATATTGTAAAACCTCTTTTCCGTTTATTATATGGGTAACCAATGAATCCCCCAGTACTATAAGCTCTGCCTTCACCCATTTAGAGCCAAAAAAAGTCTCAGAAGAAGAATTTATACAGTGTCTTGGATCAATTTTACCTTGATAAACGACATCGGTTCCCGGTGAACACATATTGCCCGTTGGCCTGGGTTTACCTTTTTCCAAACCAGCTAAGAATTGCATTTCAACAGAGATAGGCCAGTTCTGTTCCTTAGGCATTGTTTTGGGGTCTTGACTATGGTACATTACGCCACTATTCTTCAGCGTAAAATCTGGAGCGCCAGGGTGCAGTTCACCTACAAATCTATACTCCATTGATAAATGAAAATATGAAAATGGCTCGTTATAATATAAATGTCCAAAACGGTCATTGAAATCCCCTTCATATGCATCGTATCGTACTTTTATTATTTCGTCCTCAACCCTAAATGTATGGCCGTAATTATCCCCTACTTCGTAGTGGTGTATTTTTGTCGTCCAATCATCAATGTCCCTTCCATTAAACATACTTTCCCAACCCTCATGCCTAGCTGTTGTCTTCACGCTTACGCATTGGCACATTAAGGCTACCATGCTGAAATATCCCAGGGCTTTAACAATAGACCTCATCCCATGCTTTTTTCATGATTGATACGGTAAGATACCATAAGTTTTAATCTATAACTACTTAAATTAGCCTTTAACCAAACATTTTTGGCGATTTATATCCTTTAGCGAGGAAATCTATAATTGCAAATTCATAAGCTGCTAATTAATTGAAGCTTAAAACTTATAGAATATTGGTATTGATTATTTACATTTATAATTCAATGCATTGCGATTATTAATAAATGGCCTAAATATGGTTTTAACTATCCCTAGTATATTATGAAAAAAATGCTACTCAGTTTTCTGATCATGACACATTTTACGGTTCTATCACAAAAAGAGAACAAAGAAGCGGTAATACCAATTCCCAAACCACAGTCATTTATAACATCGCATCAGGGAACATTCAATGGTAAAACCATAAAGTATAAGGCTACCGCCAAAGAATCGTATTTAAAAAATCAAAAAGGGGATTCTGTTGCTTCAATCTGGTCAGTGGCATATACCCAAGATGGTATTAACAGTAGTCTCAAAAGACCTGTAACCTTTGTTTTTAATGGTGGTCCTGGCTCGGCCTCGGTATGGCTGCATATGGGGTTGTTTGGCCCTAAAATCGTCAAAGTAGATTCTGATGCCAAAAAAGATGATGGTGCGGCGCCTTATGATTTAAGAACCAACCAATATGGACTTTTAGATTTAACTGATTTGGTATTCGTAGACCCTGTGGGTACAGGCTATAGTAGGGTTGTTGGTAAAGGAAAAGAAAAGGATTATTGGGGCTTAAATGAAGATGCTAAATCAATAGCACAGTTCATGCGCCAATGGATTACGGAAAACAAACGCTGGTTTTCGCCCAAATATATCGCTGGTGAGAGCTTTGGTACCACGCGCGCAGCGGCGGTAGCTAAGGAATTGGAGGGCGGTGGACAAAATATGGCCTTAAATGGGCTTATATTAATATCCCAAGCCTTGGATTATGATGGTTCTACCTCAATTCACAATAATATTACCTCCTACGTGACCTATTTACCAAGTATGGCGGCCACCGCATGGTATCATAAAAAAGCCGGTGAAGGCAAGGATTTGGAAGGTTTTATCGCCGAGTGCCGAAAATTTACTTATGAGGTCTATACACCTGCTTTATACAAAGGATCCTTATTGACTGAAAACGAAAAAAATTCCATTGCCGAAAAGTTGTCTTATTTCATTGGCCTGGACAAAGACTATATCCTAAGATCGGATCTGCGTATTTTAATGCATCGTTTTCAAAAACAATTACTGGCAGATAAAGGGTTGTCGATTGGTCGTTTAGATGGCAGGTTCATGGGTGATGAAGCGGATAAACTTTCTGAAAATCCGCATTTGGGTGATGCCGCCAGCTACCAAATAAGTTCGGCTTACACTGCGGCATTAAACCATTATTATGCTTCGGTCTTAAAAGTGGTTATGGATAGGCCCTATTTAACATCGAATCGCAAAATTGGAAGTAAATGGCGATGGAGAACAGTCCCTGATGGCAGTTATTGGGAACCAACCCCGGTAAATGTGTCGAGGGCATTGGGAGAAACAATGCGACGAAATACCGATATGAAAGTCTTGGTAGCAAGTGGATACTATGATTTGATCACTCCGTTTTTCGATGCTGAATATACATTTTCAAGAAATGGAATTGTCAAAGAAAGAGTAACAATGACCTATTACGAGGCAGGGCATATGATGTACACCCACGAACCAGACCTAATAAAGATCTCAAAGGATATAAGGAGTTTTTTAACCAACGAATAATACTTAAGTAGGAAAATAATGAATTCCTTGCGCTTTTTAGTGGCCCTATGTTTCTGTATTTCATGTGGAAATGAGTCAAAGACTGATAGCTCAGTACGAGCACATGAAAAAGAGGCTGCCCAAATAGTGCACACTTCCTTGATCGTTCTGGGCAATGTTCAGGACGCCGGATCACCACATATTGGCTGTAAAAAAGAGTGCTGTAAAGAACTATTTGAAAATGCAGCTGCCGATCGAAAAGTAACCTCCGTGGGTTTGATCGATCCCGACAATAAAAAAACGTACCTGTTTGAAGCGACCCCCGATATCTCGGAACAGCTTAAAATCTTAAAGAACAAATCCCCTTTCAATGCTAATGAAATACCGAATGGTATTTTTATTACCCATGCCCATATAGGGCACTATACGGGGCTTATGTATCTAGGCAAGGAAGCCACGAACGCTAAAAATGCAGCGGTATATGCGATGCCTAAGCTGAAGGTATTTTTAGAAACCAATGGCCCATGGGGGCAATTAGTCTCCAATAAAAACATAGCGCTAGAAGAAATTCATAATAATGAGGAGATCAGTTTATCACCAAACCTAAAGGTGATACCTATTAGGGTGCCGCATCGCGATGAATATTCAGAAACTGTTGGCTTTACGATTATTGGCCCGAACAAAAGTGTTTTGTTCATCCCTGATATTGACAAATGGCAAAAATGGAATACCAGTGTTGTTGAAGCCGTAATGAACGTAGATTATGCATTGATTGATGCCACCTTCTACGATGGAGTCGAAATTAACAATCGTGATATTTCGGAAATTCCCCATCCGTTTGTCATTGAAACAATGGCCTTGTTCAAGAACCAATCGAAAGCGATTCGTAATAAGGTTCATTTTATTCATTTGAACCATACCAATCCCCTCTTGAATCCGGATAGCGAAGCAACAAATAAAGTGTTATCCAAAGGGTTCCATATCGCCAGAATAAATGATATCATCACACTTTAAGGAACATATTGCCCAAGAACTTGGAACGCCCATTTTAAAAATCAAGGCAGTTTCTGGAGGTGATATTTCAAAAGCCTATTGTGTTTTTACCTCAACGCAACGTTTCTTCCTTAAGGTAAACGAAAGTGCAAATGCCCTAAAAATGTTTCTAACCGAAAAAGATGGACTAGAAATCATTAGTAACACCAAAACCATCAAAGCTCCCGAAGTACGCCATTGCGGAAAATATGAAAGCGTTTCCTACTTATTGATGGAATTCATTGAATCCAAAAATCCAACTTCCAAAGAATTCGAGACCTTGGGCCATCAATTGGCCAGTTTACATGCGTTTGCTGTTGGTGATTCCTTTGGGTGGAATCAGGATAACTACATAGGCAGTTTGCCGCAATCAAACAAAAACCATAAAGATTGGGCCCTGTTTTATGTGCGTGAACGCTTGCTGCCCCAGCTTAAATGGGCTAACGAAAAGCGATTGTTGACTTCCCTTGAAATTCCTTCAGAAACCAAATTAATAAAAGGGTGTGAACGTTTCTTTCCAAAAGTGAGACCTGCCTTACTTCATGGCGATTTATGGGGTGGTAATTATCTCATTGACTCCCATGGCGTTCCCTATCTAATTGATCCGGCTGTGTATTTTGGGCATCATGAAGTTGACCTGGCCATGACACAACTTTTCGGAGGATTTTCTTCAAACTTTTATGCAGCTTATGCGGAGAAAATACCCGCTGAACCCTTCCAAAAAGAAAGAAGGGATATTTATCAATTGTATTACCTTTTGGTGCATCTTAATTTGTTCGGTAGCTCCTATTACCGTTCGGTCAAAGGCTTGTTGTTAAGGTATTTTAAATAGTCGCTTGGCTATATACCCGTTTATAAACGTTTAATAAACGGCTAAAGCTACGTAAACCTTGTTATTTAAGGGGATTTCGTAAATTACCCCTATAACAGGTATATAGTTACTAGTAGCTATATACAATTGTTGGC
>JABDKZ010000482.1 GCA_013001935.1 Maribacter sp. | reverse complement strand
AATTTTTTGATAACAGGTTCTAAAAAGAGACGTTCAAAAAACGTATGACGATTCTGAATCATTATCAATAGGTTTATTTTATTCTTTTTCTGAAAATCATTAATGGCCGTAATTACCTCTTGATTGGCCATTTCATGGAATAAATGGGCGGTTTGGCCAAAAATTCCATCTAATTTCGCCTTATTTTTTAATTGCTCCTCATTAAGATCATAACCGGAAGAAACATACATTACATTTATTCTTGACACATGTTGTTTCGCCAAGAACGTTACCGTTCTGAGTTGTTCTTCTTGGTAATCAATACCCAAATCTGTAGGAAACAAAATCTCTTTTGGGGTCTCGAATTTAAAATTAGGGGGTACGGCAAGGACCGGACAACAGGCTTTTTTAATAACATGTACTGTATTTGTGCCTATTAAGATCTCTTTTGCCCCAGTTGCCCCCTGGGTACCCATAATAACCATATCGGCATTTTCATTCTTGGACGTCTCCACAATTTCATCGACTAAGGTATTAAAGGCTGAATGCTCCATGAAGGTGTGCTTCTTATTGTTGTATTCTGCAATCAACTTTTTTTTGAGCGCTTGTAACTTTTCCAAGGAATTTTCCTGATATATATCCCCTAGACCTATCTGTCCCGGACTGTGCAATACATATTCGGCCTGATAAATAGCAGGGGTATACGTATTCAGCAAGTAGAAAGTACACTCTTCTTCCTTAAATAGTTCAATGGCATAACAAATGGCATTGTATGCGTTGTCTGAAAAATCGGTGGGCAGAATAATACGTTTCATTTTTGAATTTTTTAGTTATCTGAATAAGTTTTGCATGACCAAAAATGGAATCTTGATATGAAGTCCAATTTTGTCGATAGTCGATTGACTGAGCATATCCTCAAGATAGGAATGTCGTGAATTCACTAATACCAGCATATCAATGTCATTATGTACTATATATTTTGTAATGGCGATGGTCTTATCATTTTCTTGGGTAGTCTCAAAGCGAAGTTTGGCTTTGGGCAGACAGTCTTTAAGAAACTGCTGATTGTCTTCCTGTCGAAGCGATAGTTTCTTAATTGGATTAATATAAAGCATGTGCAATGTAGACCTGAAAGAACCAGACATATCGCAAATTAATTTTAGTTCGCGCCTTTTATAGGGTACTAAGTAATTCGTTGGAAAAAGGACTTCTTTAGGTGCCTGGTATTTGGAGCCCTCAGGAACGGCCAGCACTGGACAACTAATGTATTTCAGTACCTGCAAGGTATTGCTCCCAAAAGTTAAACTTCGATCATTCGTCTCACCCCTAGTAGACATGACAACAATATCCATATTCTCCTGATTAACCAAATCATCTACTTCATCAATCAAGGAGCCAAAAGACGATACGATTTTATAGTTATGCTGTGGATTTGGATAGTGGTGCTTTATTTCTTCCAATATCTTCTTCAATTGTATTTCTGAACTTTGGGAAATTTTTTCCTTTACTAAGTCCAGTTGACTTCGTCTTGTCAATTTATCCTGTTGATAGACCTCATCGGCATAGGCATGCATGATAAAAATTTCACTTTTCTCGTATTTAAATACCTGACAGGCATACTTTAAGGCGTTAAAGGCATTATCCGAAAAATCTGTGGGAACCAATATCTTTCTCATGGCACAAGATTTATTAGTTTTACCAAAGTTAAGCTTGACCAAATCTTTAAACCATGATATTGGTCAGTTTAGTACCTCATGTATTTTATTAATTTGCATTCAAAATCCTGAAAATATGAAGAGTAGTTTTAAAAAAATAATCAGCTCGGAAACCCCTGTTTTAATTGACTTTTTTGCCGATTGGTGTGGGCCATGCAAAATGTTGGGACCCATTCTCAAAGATGTAAAGGAAGAATTAGGCGATAAGGTTAAAATTGTAAAGATCGATGTGGACAGAAATCAATCCATTGCCGCAAAATATCAAGTAAAAGGAGTACCGACCATGCTACTCTTTAAAGATGGTAAACAGGTATGGCGACAATCTGGTGTTCTGCAAAAGAACGATATTATTCAAGTTATTCAGTCTCAAAACTGATTGAAATTAAGGCCTTATTCATGTAACACTAAAAAAGGAATATCTGTGTGGTAACTAATTTGCTCAATCTTAGGTCTAAAGAGTATACGCTGAAAGAAATTTAAGTTTTTGCCGACCATGGCTATCATATCGCTATCTCTACTCTCTGTGAAACATTGTACAGCTGTTTCAAGATCATTTCCTGTTAAGGAATGAAAGCTATGTTCAACATCTCGCAAATAATCATTTAAAAAATCCTTATTTTCCTGCTGTTCATCACTTAATACCTCTCCTTTTTTAGAAATATGTAGAACTCGCAAAACAGCGTTGTTCATTGTGACCATTTCAATGAGTGTATCTAGCACTTTTAAATCATATCTTAAATAATAGTCCGTAGGAAACGTAATTTCTTTCGGTATCTTGAATTTAGCATTTTCGGGCACTGCCAATAAGGGGCATTTGACCTTGGTTATGACATCGCCTGTATTACTGCCCATAGTTACTTTCTTTAGTCCAGTTGAGCCTTTTGTACCCATAATTATCAAATTGATCTTTTTTGTTTCAACTTCACGTTTTATTGAATCAACAAAAAAGTCGTATAAGGCTATGGGTATAAAAGTATGCTTAGGACTCGCGGGAATATTTTTAATTTCCAGTAGTAATTGTTCAAGGCTTTCCTTACTTTCTCTTAGGACGGATTCCTGTACCATTTTTGAAGACCCCTTAACGGAAGTCCCAGCACCAGAATATGTGGGAATAGGGTTTATATGAAGAAGATAAAAAGTACAATTAATACTTTCAAATAATTTAAGCCCATATTCTAAGGCATTCCAGGCGTTCTTGGAAAAATCTGTTGGTATTAAAATTTGAAACATATCTCAGTGCATTATAGTTTTCACCGTAAAAATATAATACTGGGATATATAAAAAAATGATTACCATCATGTTCAAAAATAAGCGCAAGCAGTCAATAAACACGCCTTAAGGTTTCTTCATCCAGAATTCGTATGCTATGGTTTTCCATAGCTATGAGTCCTTCTTTTTTAAAACTAGAAAGTGTGCGTATTAAAGTTTCAGTGGCCATACCTGCCACACTAGCCAAATCACTTCTAAGAATATGTAAATTACCATGCTCATCTTGTTTCAGCTTAT
>JABDKZ010000471.1 GCA_013001935.1 Maribacter sp. | reverse complement strand
CTTGGAGCGTGGTCGCCAAATACTTGAGTAATGGCCTTCAACTCGGCAACATCGCCCAGTGGTGTTGAAGTACCATGCGTATTAATAGCATCTACCTCTTCTATACCAATACCAGCATCCCTTAAACAATTTTCCATTACCTTAACAACACCAATCCCATCAGGATGAGGAGCCGTCATATGATAAGCATCACTTGAAAGGCCACCTCCTAAAACCTCTGCATAAATTTTGGCACCTCTGGCTTTGGCATGTTCGTATTCTTCCAAAATCAAGGCCCCTGCCCCTTCACCAAGCACAAAACCGTCTCTTGTGGCATCGAAAGGCCTTGAGGCTGTTTCCGGACTATCGTTTCTTTTGGAAAGTGCATGCATGGCTCCAAAACCTCCCATCCCCGCTATGGTCACAGCAGCTTCACTTCCTCCGGATACTATAATATCACAATGACCCAAACGAATATAGTTCAACGCATCGATCATTGCATTTGCCGAAGAGGCACAAGCTGATACTGTTGTATAGTTAGGACCCATAAAACCATGTTTGATCGAGATATTACCTGGAGCAATATCCGCAATCATCTTAGGTATAAAAAATGGATTGAATCTAGGGGTTCCGTCTCCTTGGGCAAAATTCATTACCTCATTTTGAAAAGTCTCCAAACCACCAATACCAGCACCCCAAATGACACCAACGCGGAATTTATCAACCGCATCTAAATCTAATTTGGAATCTAGTATGGCCTCATCGGAAGAAACCAGCGCATATTGCGCAAAACGGTCTAATTTCCGTGCTTCCTTTCTATCAAAATAATCTTCGGAATTGAAGTTCTTCAATTCACAGGCAAACTTGGTCTTGAACTTTTCGGTGTCATAATAGGTAATAGGCGCTGAACCGCTTTTACCCTTTGCCAAACCATCCCAATATTCCTCTATATTGTTACCAATTGGTGTCAACGCACCCAATCCTGTAACCACTACTCGCTTTAATTGCATTGAACCAATTTAAAATTAATAAGCCTAGTGAAATTAAATAAAAATATCCATGCAGCATGTTTACCGCATGGATATTTATTAACGTGTTCAAGAAATCATATGATTACTTAGCTTCTTCTATATAGCTAATGGCTTGGCCAACTGTTGCGATATTTTCAGCTTGATCATCAGGGATTTGAATATCGAACTCTTTCTCGAATTCCATTATCAACTCTACAGTATCCAGTGAATCTGCCCCTAAGTCGTTAGTAAAGCTAGCTTCTGATACCACTTCGTTTTCATCAACTCCTAACTTATCAACGATGATAGCCTTAACTCTTGATGCAATGTCTGACATAATAATATTGGTTTTAAAAAATTAAAATTGTTGGCAAAAATAAAAAACTTTGGATTAATAACACCATTTGTCACTAAAATGTCTGTTAATTTAAGAAATTTAAACACAAGAGTATTAATTTAGCCCAAAATAATTCTTCTTCGGTAACGCTTGTTTTTTAAATGAAAAATATTGTTCTTTTTGCCTCTGGTTCTGGATCTAATGTTGAAAACATAGTACAGTATTTTCATGACAAACCAAACGTTACTATAGCCAGTGTGCTAACTAACAAAAGGGATGCCAAAGTTTTAGATCGATGCAATAAATTGAATATAAGCTCTTTATGTTTTAATAGAATTGCTTTTCAAGAAACAGATTGCATTCTTGATATACTAAAAGGTATGGATCCAGATTTAATTGTATTGGCTGGATTTTTGTGGAAGGTCCCCGAGAAAATCATTAATTCATTTCCAAATAAGATAATCAACATTCACCCTGCCCTCTTACCGAAATATGGCGGCAAAGGCATGTACGGAAACAAGGTGCATATGGCCGTAAAGAACAATAATGAATCAGAATCCGGAATAACCATTCATTATGTGAATGAGCATTATGACGAAGGCGCTATTATTCATCAAGCCAAAACTAAAATTCTCCCTGAAGATAAGGTTGATGATATTGCGACCAAAGTACACGCTTTGGAGTACGAGCATTTTCCTAAAATAATAGAACAATTATTGGCCCAATAATGGCGAAAAAGGCGAAATTTTATGTGGTTTGGAAAGGCAAAAGGCCTGGGGTATATACCACTTGGGATGATTGTAAAGCTGCCATTACCGGTTACAAAGGAGCACAGTACAAGTCTTTTGCAACCTTCGACCAGGCCAAAAAGGCCTATAATTCAAATTACGAGGAATATAAAGGTAAAAAGAACGCCGAACCCAGCTTATCTTCGGAGCAACTTCTGAAAATTGGAGAGCCAAACCCTCATTCCATCTCGGTTGATGCCGCATCTAGCGGTAATCCGGGGGTCATGGAATATCAAGGGGTTGACACAAAAACGGGCAAAAGATTATTTAAACAAGGCCCTTTTAAAGAAGGAACCAATAACATTGGTGAATTTTTGGCCATTGTACACGGACTGGCTTTTTTAAAACAGCACAAAAGTGACCGTATCATTTATACAGATTCTAGAACGGCAATGAGTTGGGTACGTAAAAAGACCTGCAATACAAAATTAGTTGAAAACGACGAAAACAAAACCTTATTCGATTTGATTCGGCGGGCTATTACATGGCTGAAAAACAATCGTCACGATACCCCAATAGTAAAATGGGAAACCAAAGCTTGGGGGGAAATTCCTGCTGATTTTGGCAGAAAATAATGCGGCTAACAAATTTTTGTAATAAGGGAAGTTAAGCTATGGAATATAGCCTATCATTAATGTATATTTGCAGCAAAATTTTGATTTAATGGGTAAATTACTGATTGTAGGTACCGTCGCTTTTGATGCTATTGAAACTCCTTTTGGTAAAACGGATAAAATTCTGGGTGGTGCGGCCACATTTATCGGACTTGCAGCCTCGCATTTTGAGGTAAGATCTGCAATAGTATCTGTAGTTGGTGATGATTTTCCCCAAGAATATCTTGATTTGCTCACAAAGAAAAACATAGATACTTCCTCCTTGGAAGTGGTTAAAGGAGGTAAGACATTTTTTTGGAAAGGTAAATACCACAATGATTTAAATTCTAGGGATACTTTGGTCACCGAACTGAATACCCTAGCCGATTTCAATCCGGTAGTACCGGCTAGTTTTAAGGATGCCGATGTTGTTATGTTAGGAAACCTTCATCCAAACATTCAAATGAGTGTCATTGATCAAATGGAAAAAAGACCAAAATTGATTATCCTTGACACCATGAATTTTTGGATGGACAATACTTTGGAAGAATTGACCGAAGTAATAAAACATACAGATGTCATTACTATTAATGATGAAGAGGCCAGACAATTGACCAATGAGTATTCGTTGGTAAAAGCTGCCGAGAAAATACATAAATTGGGACCTAAATACGTTGTAATCAAAAAAGGAGAACATGGGGCGTTCTTGTTCAACGAAGAAAATGTGTTTTTTGCACCTGCATTACCGTTAGAAGAAGTTTTTGACCCAACCGGTGCAGGGGATACTTTTGCAGGTGGGTTTGCCGGATATTTGGCAACAACTGAAAATACTTCGTTCAACAACTTGAAAAATGCTGTGATCCATGGATCTAATTTGGCATCTTTCTGTGTTGAACGTTTTGGAACTGAAAGAATGATTGCATTGGAAAAAAACGAAATTAATAAGAGGTTGCATCAATTTAAGGCCTTAACACAATTTGATATTGAATTACAGTAATGATGTGCCCTGACAAATTAATCAGGGCTTTTTTAATCTATATTATCAATGAGCGACGCAATTAAGCATGAATGCGGAATTTCAGTAATTCGTTTACTTAAACCGCTGGCGTATTACAAAGAGAAGTATGGCAGTGCATTCTATGGGGTGAACAAAATGTACCTTATGATGGAAAAGCAGCACAATCGTGGTCAGGATGGTGCAGGTTTTGCAAGTATAAAATTAGATATGAATGCAGGAGAGCGCTATATGAGTAGGGTACGCTCAGTACAGAAACAGCCCATCCAGGATATTTTTGACCAAATCAATGACCGTGTCAATACTGCTTTTATTGAGCATCCTGAATACAAGGATGATGTTGCAGCCCAGAAAAAGAATATACCCTATATCGGCGAAGTACTATTAGGCCATGTTCGCTATGGTACTTTTGGCAAGAACAGTATAGAAAGTGTACACCCATTTCTAAGACAGAATAATTGGATGCACCGTAATTTAATAGTCGCCGGTAATTTCAATATGACCAATGTATATGAGCTTTTTGATAATCTGGTTCAATTGGGACAGCACCCAAAGGAAATGGCAGACACCGTAACCGTAATGGAAAAAATCGGTCATTTTTTAGATGACGCCGTAGCCAAATTATACAAGCAAATTAAAAAGGAAGGATATAACAAATTAGAGACTTCCCCTTTAATCGCTGAGCGATTGAATTTGAGGAAAATTCTAAAAAGAGCTGCCAAAAATTTTGATGGCGGTTACACTATGGCGGGTATGCTTGGCCACGGTGATGCCTTTGTGCTGAGAGATCCCTCGGGAATAAGGCCGGCCTATTTCTATAAAGATGACGAAATTGTTGTGGTAGCCTCAGAAAGGCCAGCAATACAAACAGTATTCGATGTTCCTTTTGAGGAAGTTATTGAGCTAGACCCCGGAAGTGCCATAATCATAAAAAAAGATGGTAGTTCTTCAATACAAAAAGTTTTAGAGCCTAAAGAAAGAAAAGCCTGCTCGTTTGAACGCATCTATTTTTCTAGAGGAAGCGATAAGGAGATTTACCAAGAACGCAAGGAGTTGGGTAAACTTCTTTTCCCTCAAATCTTGGAAGCGATTGACCATAATATTAAAAAAACGGTTTTTTCATACATCCCAAATACGGCAGAGACCTCATTCTTTGGAATGGTCAAAGAGGCCCAAAATTACTTGAATAAAAAGAAGGAGGAGCAAATTCTATCAATTGGAACGAAAATCTCAAGGAAAGAACTTCACGATATTCTTGAGGTACGACCCAGAATTGAAAAAGTAGCCATTAAAGATGCTAAACTCAGGACCTTTATTACCCAAGACAGCAGCAGGGACGATTTGGTTGCCCACGTATACGATATTTCATATGGCTCTGTAGATAAGGATGATAATTTGGTTATTATCGATGACAGTATTGTAAGGGGAACAACACTAAAAAAGAGCATCCTTAGGATTTTGGATCGGCTATCCCCAAAAAAAATTGTAGTTGTTTCTTCCGCCCCACAAATTAGATACCCTGATTGCTATGGCATTGATATGGCGAAGTTAGAGGACTTTGCGGCCTTTAGAGCTGCCTTGGCGCTGCACAAAGATCACAATACTATGGAGGAAGTAGAAAAGATCTATCAAAAATGTGTAGAGCAAGTTAACTCGAATGATGATGAAGTCATAAACTATGTCAAGGATTTCTATGCCCCCTTTACGGCCGATCAAATTTCTAACAAAATCGGGGAGTTATTAAGTCCAAAAGATATCAAGGCCGAGGTAAAAATTATTTACCAAACCATCGAAAGCCTTCATGAAGCCTGTCCAAAAAATCTCGGCGACTGGTACTTTACCGGGAATTACCCGACATCGGGCGGGAATAGGGTTGTAAATAGAGCGTTTATCAACTTTTTCGAAGGTAAAAACCAAAGGGCCTATTAATTCCATTATCGATGAAATGCACAATTTTGTGCATTTCATCGATAATATAAGCATTTTATCGGGTTTTTAGCCTATAAGGAAGTACACCCACCTACTTTAGACTTGCCATAGCATAAGTAGGTTAAGTTCATGGTAAGATTTGGGGCAAAAAAGGTGGAGACTTCTCCACCTTTTTTATTTTCTATACTTATACCCCTTGAATGAACTAGGTAGCTTTTAGAGCTTTCTAGAATAGATCACACTTTAACCCAGTATATGGGTTTTTATCTAAAACCTTTTCTCTCTTGTAATTAATACCCTATGTTTGGAGAACCATAGCATAAGTAGGTTAAGTTCATGGTAAGATTTGGGGAAAAGGTGGGGCATTGCCCCACCTTTTTATTTTTAAAAATATCCTAATTCTATTCTTACACCATTTGTAATATAAAATACTCCCTAGCGCATTTCAACCAAGGATCCTGACGTTAATCTAAAACCTTTTTTTGCGGTTCTTGTTTGGTCTATGTTTGGAGGACCATAGCATAAGTAGGTTAAGTTCATGGTAAGATTTGGGGAAAAAAGGCGGAGCATTGCTCTGCCTTTTTTATTTGTCGGCACCCTATATTGTAAGCAAGCAAATCTAAATATATATAGGCTTAGGGCTTAAAAGCGTTGCTCTATAATCCCAAAATTTGTTAAAAATTCTTTTTTATTTCCCACAATACCAGTATTTTAGTATCGCCATAGCATAAGTAGGTTAAGTTTATGGTAAGATTTGGGACGAAAAGGGTGGAGGCTTCTCCGCCCTTTTCTATTGAAAAGCATAAAAAAACCCTGTAAAGGCTAGCCTTTACAGGGTTTTTTAAAGTATTTGCCACCTACTTATTGGCAGCATAAAGTTCTGCTACTTTATCCCAATTGATTAAATTAAAAAATGCCTTTACATAATCAGGCCTTCTATTTTGATAGTTTAAATAATATGCGTGTTCCCAAACATCGAGCCCTAAAATTGGATGTCCGCCACAACCAACATCCGGCATTAAGGCATTATCCTGGTTCGGTGTAGAACAAACCTCAACCTTTCCTCCTTTATGTACGCAAAGCCAAGCCCAACCAGAACCAAATCTAGTGCCGGCAGCCGTACTGAATTTTTCTTTAAAAGTGTCAAACGAACCAAAGGCTTCATTGATGGCGTTGGCCAATGCACCAGACGGTGCCCCACCTCCATTCGGAGACATAATTTCCCAAAATAATGCATGGTTGTAATATCCTCCGCCGTTATTTCTAACCGCTCCGTTGTTCATATCCAGACCCTTTAGAATATCCTCGATAGATTTATTTTCCAAATCGGTCCCCGCGATTGCGGCATTAAGGTTGTTTGTATATCCATTATGATGTTTCGTATGGTGAATCTCCATAGTTCTAGCATCAATATGTGGTTCCAATGCATCATAGGCATAGGGTAATTTAGGTAATTCAAAAGCCATAATTGTATTTTTTATATTAGAAAAAAAGTTGTTCAAATCTACATTTTTTAATAGACATATTCAGCTAATTATTTGTTAAGAACAATTTTAGATTATGTAATTTGCAGATAAAAATAAGTGTCAGGCTATCCTTTTAAAATATACAATGCATCGGCAGGTTCTGGCAAGACCCACACGCTTACCAAGGAATACCTCAAAATAGTGCTTTCAAGACCAAGTTCATTCGGTCAAATTTTGGCTATCACATTCACCAACAAGGCGGTCAATGAGATGAAAGAAAGGATTCTAAAAAGCCTTCATGAATTTTCAACTACCGATAAAATTGAAGATGCCTCTGTTTTATTCGTTGATCTAATGACAGAACTTGATCTTGATATTGGCAATCTTCGGGAAAAAGCAAAAAGAACAATCAAGGAAATTTTGCATAATTATGGGTTTTTCGACATTTCAACCATCGATAAATTTACCCATCGTCTCATCAGGACCTTTGCCAAAGACCTTAAAATAGTCCAGAATTTTGAAGTTGTCCTTGATACCGACCTTTTATTAAATGAAGCAGTCGACAAACTTTTAGAAAAAGTTGGCCAGGATGAGGCAATGACCAAAGTCTTAATGGAGTTTGCGTTAGAGAAAATCAATGATGATAAAAGTTGGGATATTTCCTTTGACTTGAACAAAATAGGGAAGCTATTATTCAATGAAACAAATGCTGAACATTTAAAACTAATCAAGGACAAGGAGTTAACAGATTTCAGGGAGTTAAAAAAAACAATCACAAAGCATATCAAGGACCACAAAGATGAATTGGTCGAAAATGCATCAAAAGCGCTACGATTGATTCAGGATAATGGCCTTGTGACCGAGGATTTTAAATCAGGGTATTTTCCAAAATTCATGCTGAAGATAGAAAGCGGGGATATTCGATTGGATTTTGGTGCAAAATGGAAACAAAATTTTGAATCCGAACCGCTTTATATAAAATCCTGTCCCGAAAATAATAAGGCCAAAATAGACGGCCTACAGCCTCAGTTCGTTACTATTTTCAGAAAAATTGAAGAAGCATTCCATCAATTACAATTCCTAATCAACATTTACAAAAACCTGGTGCCACTGACCGTTTTAAATGCCATACAAAAAGAGGTGAACAAAATTCAAGAGGAAAAAGGGCAGCTTTCAATTTCAGAATTCAATACTATAATTTCAAACGAAATAAGGAACCAACCGGCTCCATTCATATATGAACGTCTGGGGGAGAAATATCGTCATTACTTCATTGATGAATTTCAAGACACTTCAGAATTACAATGGAACAACCTTATGCCTTTGATAGGCAATGCCCTAGAAGGTGAGGACAACCAGGGCAATACAGGTTCGCTGTTTCTGGTGGGTGATGCAAAACAAGCGATTTATAGATGGCGCGGAGGTAAGGCCGAACAGTTTTTGAGTTTAATAAACGAGAACACCAATCCTTTTGTGATTTCACCAAAGATATATGACTTGCCCTCCAATTATAGAAGTCATGATGAAATCATAAAATTCAACAATGACTTTTTTACGGTAACAAGTCCGCTTTTGAACAGCGAGTTATACCATAGCCTTTTTGAGAAAGGCAATAAACAAAAATTCAATGATAAAAAAGGAGGCCTTGTGCAACTTAGCTTTTTGGAATCAGTGAAAGACCAGGACTTGGATTTGCTTTATTGTGAAGAAGTTTTGAATACTATACAATCAATCCTGCAGAAGGACTATGTCTACAGTGACATTGCCATTTTGGTGCGTGATAATAAACATGGTATTGTATTGGCTGATTTTTTGTCCGAAAAAAAGATTCCAATTATTTCACCCGATTCTTTATTAATCTCGAACAATAAGAAGGTTCAATTTCTCATTAACCTTCTGCTTTACAACGAGCATGGGAATAATTTGGAGGCCAGTTATGATATTCTTTATTTCCTGGCAGGCGAACAAGAAGGCAAGCATACATTTATTAATACGCATTTAAAAGAATTGGAAAAATTCTTGAAAGAAGCATACAACTTCGATATGGCCGTGCTTGATCAAAAAACAGTCTACGATGGTTTGGAGTTCGCCATTAAACAATTTCATTTAATAGAAGGATCTGACGCCTATCTTACTTTTCTAATGGACATGGTTCTTGAAGTGGAGCAAAAAGAGGGGGCAGGTGCACATGCCTTCTTATCCTATTGGGAAAAGAAAAAAGATAAACACAGTATAGCTACCCCTAGCAATATGAATGCGATAAAGATAATGAGCATTCATAAATCAAAGGGCTTGGAATTCCCTATCGTTATTTTTCCTTATGCCAATTCAAACATCTATAAGGAAATTGATCCAAAATTATGGTTACAAGTAGCCAAATCCCAATTTAATGGGTTCGAAGAGGTGCTAATCAGCAAGAAAAAAGAGGTTGCCAATTACAATGAGGCTGCGGCCATAGCTTTTAATAATGAGCAACACAAGTTAGAACTGGATGCCTTTAACATTCTGTACGTATCCCTGACAAGGGCAGAAAAAGCATTATATGTCATTACTGAAAAAGACACGGCCTCAATTAAATCAAATAGAAAAACCCACTATTCAGATATTTTCATTCACTATTTGAAAGACAAAAATCTTTGGGATGATTCAACGCTAAGCTATACTTTTGGCAGTTTGGATCGCAATACAAAGGAAAAAAACAACGGCTTGGAAAAGGCCATTCCCTTTCAATATACCCAGAAGGAGAATCCCAAATTCAGTATATTGACCAAAGCGGGGTTACTCTGGGATACCGAGCAAGAAGCGGCCATATCAAAGGGCAATCTGGTACATTACATTATGGGCCTTATTGAAACCAAGGATGATATTGATCCTGTTTTTTCTGACTTGGAGCAAAAGGGATTGATCAATAAAGCGGAAATCGATTCCCTTAAAACAAAAATACAACAGCTGGTTAACCATAAGAACCTTCGAAAGTACTTTCAAAAGGGAGTGGTAATAAAAAATGAAAAGGACATCATAACCCATAATGGAGAAATTTTACGCCCCGATCGTATTGTACTTACAGGACAAAAAGCAACGGTTATCGACTATAAAACGGGAAAGGAAAACAAGGCTTATAAAGACCAATTGAATGTATATGCCAATGCAATGGAAACCATGGGCTATGAAATAGAAAATAAAATCCTGGCCTATATTAATAATGATATAAAAATCGAATTCATTTAAATACCTATACATATGTACGGAAAAATCAAAGATTATTTGACTCAGGAGTTGGCATCTATTAAAAGTGAAGGGCTTTTCAAAAAAGAACGCATTATTACATCACCCCAAGATGCGGTGATAAAAATATCGACTGGGGAAGAGGTAATAAATTTCTGTGCCAATAATTATTTAGGGCTATCCTCCCACCCGGATGTCATACAAGCGGCGAAAGATACTTTGGATACCCATGGTTTTGGTATGTCCTCGGTTAGGTTCATCTGCGGCACCCAAGACATACACAAAGAACTTGAGGCAAAAATTGCCGAATTTTATGGCACCGAGGATACTATATTATATGCAGCCGCTTTTGACGCCAATGGAGGGGTTTTTGAGCCCTTATTAGGTCCGGAAGATGCGATTATTTCAGATGCATTGAACCATGCATCGATTATTGATGGCGTTCGTCTTTGTAAGGCAAAGCGTTATAGATATGCCAATAGCAACATGGCCGATTTGGAAAAACAACTTGTTCAAGCTCAAAAAGACCAGGCCAGATTTAAAATCATAGTTACCGATGGCGTGTTTTCAATGGATGGCCTATTGGCCCCATTGGATAAGATCTGTGATTTGGCCGATACCTATGATGCCATGGTCATGATCGATGAATGCCACGCCGCTGGTTTCATAGGCAAGCAAGGCATAGGCACGCTTGAAGAAAAAGGCGTTATGAACCGTATTGATATTATTACCGGTACGCTTGGGAAGGCTTTAGGAGGCGCAATGGGTGGCTATACCACAGGTAAAAAGGAGATTATCGAAATTCTAAGGCAGCGCTCTAGACCTTATTTGTTTTCCAATTCGTTGGCACCGGCAATCGTTGGTGCTTCGATAAAGGTTTTTGATATGCTCAGCCAAGATACTTCTTTAAGGGACAAACTTCAATACAATACCGACTATTTTAAAAAGGGAATGAAAGAGGCCGGTTTTGATATTATAGATGGTGAATCGGCCATCGTGCCTGTGATGTTGTACGATGCGAAATTATCACAAAAAATGGCCAATATGTTATTGGAAAGAGGCATTTATGTTATCGGATTTTTCTACCCCGTAGTTCCCAAGGAAAAGGCTAGAATAAGGGTTCAGCTTTCAGCCGCCCACGAAATTGAACATTTGAACAAGGCAATTGATGCGTTTATAGAAGTAGGTAAAGAATTGAAAATCGTTTAACTGCTCTATTTAACCTTTGAAATACGTTAAAAAAAATAGGAATATGATTTTGTTAATAATATTTAACAACTTACATTTGCAGCTAATAAACACTTAAACTTAAAATTTTGAACATGAGACATCTTAGCAAATTATTGGTTGTTGCCCTACTTGTTGTGGGTTTTAACAACATACAAGCGCAAGACGAGAATAACCCTTGGCAGGTTAGCTTTGGGGTAAATGCCATTGACGTATTTCCTACTAGTGATGTAGGTGGGTTTGGCAATGAATTCTTTAATGTGAATGACCA
>JABDKZ010000461.1 GCA_013001935.1 Maribacter sp. | reverse complement strand
CCATCTTCACGCATGCTAAATTGAATGTCATGAATACCGCTTTCTGCTATATCTAAATAGATCTGATGAGGTACGCCGCAATGCACTTCTTTTGTTCTTTGTTTACTTGCCCACGTCCATTTGTTTTTTCCATCACACCATTGCATGCGTTGGCCGTGTGCTGGCCATTCACCATTCAACCCTACGTGAACTCCGTTATCCTCTCCCCCGGTGCTGAATGCCCGAACCCATACGTAATAGCGTCCCGGATTGTTAATTCTAACCTTATAGTTGACAATGGCCATTCTGCCCGGTTCATTTGAAAAATTCCCGCCCCGAATCAAAGTGTCGTTATGTGTAACCCGGGTGTCAGGCAATATTTCAAGATAGGCATTGTTACTTGCACTACTGCCATGATTTTCATCTTCATCTCGCCCTATTTCCGGTGTTTCGTGTTTCGTAGTTCTATACCATTGGCGAATTTCGGTTTTACTTTGCTTATAAAAGTATTCTGCCTCTACGGTAACTGTTCCATTTTTCTCTTCAAAAAAGTTCTTTCCATCAATAATCGGTACGGTTAATTCAGCATCTTGTGCTTTCAAAGAAAACATGTGCAGAATCACGACTATTGCTATTATGGGTTTTGTGTTCAATTTTTACTCTTTTATTCTTATGTTCCGGTATTTGATGGTCATGGGTGGTCCAGTATGGACTTGTACCCCTAACAACCCTTCTTTTTTTGGATTGGCCAGGTCGTTGTCGATTACAACGCTCATTACATGTCCATTTATGATATGCACTAAGGTAGTACCTCTTACAATTAAGTGGCATTCGTTCCAATCATCCTTTTTTATAAATTCAAACAGTTCCTCTTTTTCACCTAAGGAACCAAAAACAGTTGGTTCGCCATCTGTAGCAATCTGTGTTAATTGACCTCGAAGTGCTAAAAATTTACGACCGCGCTCTTCATAGTTTTGCCCCGTCCATCGTCCTTTTCCATCAATATCAAATTGGTATCCTTTCAGTGCATAAGGAGTATCCTGAATTTCCACACTTCTGTAATTGATTCCTGAGTTTCCGCCTTCCGATATCCTGTATTCCAGTTTCAATTCAAAATCACCCGGAAATCCACCACGCCAAATCAAAAAGGAATTACGTTTTAAAATAGTTTCAGGTGTTACCTCACCAATAATCATGTCATCTTCGACACGCCAATAGGTTGGGTCGCCTTCCCAATTATGAAGTGAATCACCATCAAAAATTGGGACAAAACCAGTTTCGTCACCAGAAATAGGTCGGGGGAATTTCGGCTGCCCCGAAAGGGTGCTTCCAAAACATATCATAAATAGAATTAATACCAATGTCTTTTCCACTGTCTTCGATTCTTGTTAAAGCAACCTTTTTAAATCATATTGTTTATACAAGCAATCTAACATATTACCTTGATGATAGTATCCTGTAGTATGCTGTTCATCTGGGGTATACAAATTTTTTATTTGCATTCCTTTGTACGTGCTCAGAACTGTAAAACATATAATGTCAAAGACATCATGCAAATCAATAAGATCTTAGCTTTGATTTTTTAATTTTTTCATTCATTGATCTTCCAACTCGGATTTCAAAAAAATAGCGCTCGTTTATTACCAATGCTCAATAACCAAATAGTCTTCTCGGTTTAATGTATTTATTAAAGAGTCTGGAATAGTTCTCATCCTGCTATTTTGATCCAGCATAAAAGCTTTAGCTGTAATTATCGGCATATTACCTGGTTTATCATTTAAGAAATCACCTTGATTTTCCATCCAACTAAACATATCTTTTATTAGCCTGCTTTTAATTGCCTGAAAATCAAAATCCTTAATTAAATTCTTTTGCTCAAAAGGGTCTTTTTGTAAATCATATAACTCTTCAAAAGGCTCATCCTTGAATTTCAATGCTCCCCTCTTAATAAAAACATTGACGCTTTCCTTGTCTCCTAAATTTTTATCCAGCACGTCAATTGAATTAAAATTCCTGATGTATTTGTATCGTTTGTCACGAATCATTCTAGAAGGAAAAATGGCAGCTTGAAGAATGTTCTGATTGGTCCTGACCCCATAGACGTATTTATGAATTTCAATATCTTGACCTTCTAGTAATTGCAGAAAACTTTTACCGTCCATATCGTGAACAGCCTTACCTCCTGCTATGTCAATAAAAGTAGGGAGCACATCTGTATAATGAATTAATTGGCCAGATTTTGATCCCGCCTTTATTACTCCTGGCCAACGAACCACAAATGGTACTTTCAAACCGATATCCTTAACTGTAAACTTGCCAGAAACGCCGTGATCCGCGCTATAAATAAATAATGTGTTCCTATCCAAGTATTTATCGACCAACCCCAGAACCAATTCCAACTGTCTATTATCTTCCTCGATACTTCTATAATACCCCGCCTTGGTCTTAACAAAGGACTCATCACTCCTTTTATGTGCATTGAAGGGATAGAACTTTATATCTTCAGCTTTTGCTCCAGTTACATCAAAATACTCCCCGTGAGGATATTTTGAAGTTACGAACATGCAAAATGGCTTTTTGGCACGATTAAAATAATTCTCAATACTGTCTATAGGAATATATTCTCTAGGAACTCCTTCCTTTGGCACCGGTTCCCATTCCCTATTCCAATCAAAAACTTTAGCCGGTTTAACATGACTCTTACCGGCTAGGACTACTTCGTAACCTAATTTTTGCATATGCTCGCTAACACTCTTCAAATCGGGCCTTGTTTTCGTATGATTGGCAAAACAGCCATTTTTGAGAGGGTATTTTCCGGTGAATAGTTGCGCCCTGCTTGGAGCACAAATGGCTTGCCCAGTAAAGGCATTTTCAAATAAAATACCTTCTTTGGCAAGCCGATCTACTGCCGGAGTTCTAACTTTCTCATTTCCATAACATCCGTAATCATATATATCCTGATCATCAGATAAGAAAAAGATTATATTGGGAGGTTTACTTTGTCTTGCCAGATTTTCAATACTGGCATAATTTGTTGCTTGTATATCTTCTTTCTTAACCTCTTTGCAACCTAACTGATGCAAGGCAAAAAAAACAAGAAGTAGATACTTAAAGTAATCTTTCTTCATTTTTTTCTTATAAGGACATTAATTGATAGTTGAACAATGGCTTTTATTGGCTTAAAAAATCTTTGCCCCATTTTTCTCTTAATTCCACTGCTAGTTGGACTACGAGTTCTTTGTATTGCTCCTTTTCGGCCAAATTATCCAGCTCTAATGGATCTTTATTATGGTCGAACAACATACGTTCGTAGGCAACACCTTCGTTATTGGTCCATTCGGTATAAAAAAGGTCTCCCTTGATGAGTGTAACCGCGTCCTTGAATTTGGATACGGCATAATCCTTGGTCCTTCCTTTTCCAGTAATCAATGGAACGAAACTCTCTCCTTCTAATTGGTTATCAGGAGCTTTAAGTCGTGCCAGCTCAACTAGACTCGGGTACACATCTACGAATTCAGTTATATCAGGCACATGCTGTCCTTTTGTTTGTCCAGGTACTCTGATAAGCAACGGGCTGCGCAACGAGGTTTCAAATGTGCAATGTTTGCACCATAGTTTATGCTCTCCCAAATTCCATCCGTGATCTCCCCAAAGGACCACGATAGTATTCTCGGTCAATCCCTCCTCTTCAAGTGCATTCAATACCTTGCCGATTTGTGCATCCACAAAACTTACACAAGCGTAATAACCCTGTATCAATTCTTTGGCCATCTCGATACTCAGCGGTCCTTTTTTGGGTACGTCAGAGTAGGTTCTAAGTTCACTAAAATTATGAAAGGCCTTTGAAGGTGTTGTATTTGGTTGTTGATAGCTTTCTGGAAGTTCAATTTTTTCTAAGGGATACATATCCCAATATTTTTGCGG
>JABDKZ010000458.1 GCA_013001935.1 Maribacter sp. | reverse complement strand
CATTCCGATAACTTTCTCCGGCCTTTTGGTAACCGCAGCTATTTGTGTAATAGAGATTGAAGAAGTATTGGTAGCCAAGATGGTTCTCGGGTCACACAGGGCATCAAGCTCTTTAAAAATTGAAAGTTTAACAGTCACATTTTCAGTGGCTGCTTCAATGACCAGGTCTATATCCTTTACACTTTCATTTAATTGGGTATTTGTGCTGATATTACGTAAGGTCTTGGAAGCGGTATCAACGGTAATGGTCTCTTTGCCCACCATTCTGTCCAGGTTCTTAGAAATAGTCGCCATTCCCTTGTCCAATGCCTCTTGGGATACATCTACCAGGGTAACATCATACCCGTTTTGAGCAAAAACATGTGCAATACCATTACCCATGGTACCAGCTCCGATAACCGCAATTTTCTGTATCATACGTGTTACTATGTTTACTTTTTAAATGAATCAATGATCTGCAATGCCACGCGCAAAGCTGCCGTACCATCTTTAAGTGTAACTAACGGGTGGGTATCATTGTCGATGGCATCTGCAAACGTTTCCAATTCATCCAAAATAGCGTTATTATTATATATTTCAGGGTTTTCAAAATAGATCTGCTTTTTGATGCCTTCTGCATTTTGCAAGATCATGTCAAATTCCCCTGGTGTTTCGGGTGCATCTTTCATTTTTACTACCTCAACTTTCTTTTCAAGAAAATCTACTGATATGTAGGCATCTTTTTGAAAAAAACGCGATTTACGCATGTTTTTCAGAGAAATTCTACTGGCAGTAAGATTCGCCACACAACCATTTTTAAATTCAATTCTGGCATTGGCGATATCAGGGGATTTGCTGATGACAGATACCCCGCTGGCATTGATCTGTGTTACCTCAGAATTCACGACACTCAATATAGCATCAATATCATGAATCATTAAGTCTAGTACCACTGGTACATCCGTGCCCCTTGGATTAAATTCGGCCAATCTGTGCGTCTCAATGAACATGGGATTTTGAATAGAATCTTTGATAGCCGTAAATGCAGGATTGAATCGTTCTACATGACCAACCTGCCCTTTAACTCCATGGGTTTCTTCTAATTTTATTAATTCCTCCGCCTCTTCTAATGTTTTTGTGATAGGTTTTTCAATGAAAATGTGTTTCCCTAGCTCCATCGCCTTTTTAGCACAATCATAGTGCGAAAGGGTAGGAGTTACAATATCAACGACATCCACTGCGGCAATTAAAGAATTGATATTGTCAAAATAGGAGTAACCAAATTCGTCGGCTACTTTTTTGCCATTTATAGCATCGGCATCATAAAACCCAATTAATGAATATTTGGGTGATTCGTTCAGTAGTCGTAAATGAATCTTTCCTAAATGGCCTGCCCCCAGGACTCCTACTTTGAGCATAGTTAAAAGTTTTGTCAAAAATACACAGATTAATCCTAATTCATACGAAGGTGGGATATTGAAAATGTGGTAACTTTACGTGCAGATACTAATGATTACTAAAAAATAAAAATTCTTGAAAGATACCTTTAAGCATAAGGGAATGAGGAACAAACTTGCCGATGTTGTTTCCTCAAAAGGCATACGGAATAAAAAGGTTATTGATGCCATTAGAACTATTCCCAGACATTTGTTTATGGATAGCGGGTTTGAACATCATGCATACCAGGATAAACCCTTTCCTATTGCAGCAGAGCAAACTATTTCCCAGCCTTATACAGTTGCTTTTCAAACAGAACTGCTCGAGGTTTCTCCTAATGATACTATATTGGAGATTGGTACCGGAAGTGGCTATCAGACGGCCGTGTTGCTACATTTAAAAGCGAAGGTATTTACCATAGAACGGCAGTTAGAACTTTTTAAAAAGACGAACTTATTTTTCAAGAAAATGGGATATCGTCCTAAGAAATTTGTTTTTGGTGATGGTTATAAAGGAATGCCAGAACATGCCCCATTCGACGGTATAATTGTCACGGCCGGCGCGCCCGAGGTTCCCAAGGCCCTGTTGTCACAATTGAAGATAGGGGGAAGGCTCGTTATTCCGGTTGGGGAGGACGACCAAACAATGATGCGCATTACAAGGAAATCGGAGAAAGAATTTGAACGGGAAGAGTTTGGATCTTTTCGATTTGTACCATTACTGGAGGATAAGAACTAATTGCGATTTTTTCTTTTTTGGAACGTTCAACTTAAAAACTGATACCGAGATTAAAACCTCTTTCGGTGACACCTTCAAAGTGGTTTTGCACAAATCCTGCTCTCAATAACCTGAATTTAGACCAACCAAGATTATCCAAAGCAATTCCGAATTCTGTATACGGACTATTATCACGGATCATTAAAAATTTGCCACTTATTACTAAATTGGATTTCAACCAGTTCAGCACAGGTATTTTACCCATGATAAACCCTTTAAAATCATGCTCCAAATGCCCTTCTAAGAATTCTTTATTAGTACTAAAATCATAATAGGGGAGCAGAAAAAATGATTGCAAATAACTCCCTCTTGTAACACGGG
>JABDKZ010000447.1 GCA_013001935.1 Maribacter sp. | reverse complement strand
AGCCTACAGTATTCAAGAAGGTCTTATCGAATACAAGAAGTAGTTGACTCAAGGCCTAGGAGACTTCAAACCATTTGGAATAGAAACTTACTAGAAATTGTTTTTAAGAAAGGTATTTCCGTTTAAGCTCATAATACGCTCAATAATTTCATCGGCCTTGATATTGTTCTTCGCCACTTTAAAGCCTGCATTTTTCATATAATTGAAAGCATGGCGTTCTAAAAAATCGGCTAGGTAAGGTAGTTCTTCTGAAGTCCAGAAGGCATTTAAGGGGTCAATGATGCCGTCAAAGTCGGATCCAATAACCATGCAGTCCCAAGCAAATAGCCCTTCATTATCAAGCACTTCTAAAATATGCTGCATTTGATTCCATAAGAGCTCGGACCTGTAGTGCATTATTTTTGAGCGCTTGGTTGAGTGTTTGGTATTTTTCAATGTTTGCTTACTCGCTATTCTTCGTTCATCCAACTGCAAACCAATTATACCCTTACTTTTGGCGATTCTAATGATTTCTGTATCAAAAAAGTTGATATCCACAGGATTGAACTTCTTTGCGACTTTAGAGCCTGTTTGCGTAGGTACGGCAACCGATTTCATCCCGTTAACAGCGCCATGACTTACAATAATCGGAATGTTTTTGTAGGCCGGTGTGTTATCAATGAGCGCATAAAAATCGGCTCTTGCAGCCACACTCATATGTTTCAAATCGATTAAAATGCGCTTGCCATTGGTTGTACTCAATAGTTCTTTCACCACTTTGATGCCTAAGGCCGTAAACCCTGTGTTGAGTCCTTCAGATTGGTCAACTTTCTTTTTTACCAGTTGGGTAAAGCTCTCTGCATGACCACATAAATGGTTCCAGAAATGATGTGCAATAGACACAAAAAGCGGTGGCGTATCCCAATTTTTTATCTTTTGGAGATTGGCCAGGAAATCGTTTTCATTCGGTGGCTGGTCAATGCGGTTATTCAATACATGCATCCCTTCAATCGAAAGGACAACACAAATTGTATTCCGAGTATCCTTATCCCCTGCCCTAATGACCTCAATGTCATTATAACTATTCACCAACTTGTAGCGATACTTCCCTTGCTGAAAACGCTTTTCCAATCCGTCGAGCTGCTTGTAAAAATCATATTCCATTTCAAGATCTTTGAAATAGTCATTCATGGCCTGTACGGCATCTACCCTTTTCTTGCCTACGCCCGTTGCAAAATTTGAAGCAATGTCCTTTATAAATTCATTTTTGATCTTATTTACAAAAAACCATTTTTCTATGGGGTAAAGGGAAACACATACAATAGATACCCCACCTCTCGCCAAGCTTGTAAAATTGGCCTGTGAAAACTTTGTCAGATGGATGATATAATTAATAAGCTTATCTAATAGACTCGGTGGGTTATACCTCCAAATGCTATTGGTCCTTCTCCTATTGGGATTGTTACGCCCTATGACCTTGTAATTGTAGCTTTTACCATAGGGTTTCATTGCTGAATGGCAGTGAAAATCAACATAATTATTTTTTTCAAAGGCCATATACTTTTGGTTTTATGGATTTACCTTAAAGTTATTGATTATTGAAGGAAAGTCGGCAGAGGGAATCCTTTCTTTTTACATGTGTTTCTTGTCATTTAGAAAGAAAAAAACAACCACTAAAAAATTTGATGCATCTACTTGCGAAGAAGCATCTATATTTCGAAAGCAAGAAACCTGAAATCGCAGATGTATTCCTGGGATATACAATGAATAGTACTATTAGTATTCTTATTCTAAATCGCGCTAGTGATCGTGTTTATACTTTACATTACAGCTGATACATTCGTATGTATCCTCTTTCAGTTTTATTTCATCCAGCTTCGACGCCACTTCATGAATGAAACTATTGTAGGTATTTGATTCAGGGGTAATGTTCCTGGCCTTTATCTGCTTATAAAACTCGCCTTCCCATTCCTGACGGCCCCAGCAATTTGGACAAACACCTTCAGGTGATTTTGAGGCACTATCACCTTTAAGTTTCCCCTCAAAAAAAAGCTTTAAATTCGCTGCTAAACTCATATTTTATTTTTTTTAATTGTTTTTTAAAGATACCATTTCCCTAAAGAAAATTGGATAGATCCTCTTGCAAAAATGCATCTATTGCTTCGAAAGCAAGAAATCCCCATTCGCACTTGCCTTGCTGGGATGCAAAATGAGTATGCCAATCTTTACATGCTATGGGTTTGCGGACAGTAATTTTGAATAGTTGTTATGAAAAGCTACATTTCAGCACAAAATAATGCCCTTAATAGTTACGATACTGTAACTATTTGTGATAAAACAGGTCTAATTGGGCATAACCAAAACGCTTTAAGCCATGTCTGCCAAACCAATCAAACAGCGAATTGAAATTATTGATGCCCTGAGAGGATTCTCACTTGCCGGTATCGTTATTGTACATTTTGTTGAAAACTTTATTGGTTCGGCAGTACCCCAGAATGTTTTGGAAGGACTACATGTAGGTCCTATGGATTATGTCGTGGATGCTTTTGTTGCCCTATTTCTGAGGGGTAAATTTTTCGCACTTTTTTCATTTCTTTTTGGTTTGAGTTTTTTCATCCAAATGGATAATGCCCAGGAAAAGGGTACCTATTTTGGTCCTCGATTTTTATGGCGTGTAATTATTTTATTGCTGATCGGAGGTTTGCACCATATGTTCTATCGTGGTGATATTTTAACCATTTATGCACTTTTGGGCATATTTCTTATCCCCTTTTATAAATTGAGCAACAAATGGGTGCTTGGCTGTACCGCATTATTGTTTTTGGGCTTGGGTCGGTTTTTGGTTTTTGCAATTGCCCAAGGCGAAACTATTTTTAGTCCCGGAGGTATTATGCCTGACGACCCTGAGTCTCTTGCCTACTTCAATACAATAGAAAATGGTTCGCTATGGGAGGTCATTATTTCGAATTCGACCATAGGCCATCTGAACAAATTGGAATACCAACTAGGGGTCTTTGGCAGGGGTTATCTCACTTTTGGCTTCTTTCTATTGGGTTTGTATGTGGGGCGAATTGGATTCTTCTTAAGTATGGATGAAAACAAAAAGTTGATTAAAAAAGTACTGATAGGTGCGATTATAGTATTCGTGGTTTCAATCGTGCTTACCGCGGTTATTTTTATGCAATTGGGCCAGGATGTAACTTTTGATAATTGGCCAGCTATGGCGGGATTAACAGCCTTTGATCTTAACAATATAGCCATTACCTTTATTTTGATTGCTTTGTTCGTGATGCTTTATAAGAAAGTAAAGGGACAAAAGTGGTTGGGTAAATTTGCACCCTACGGCCGTATGGCATTGACCAATTACGTTTTCCAAAGTTTATTGGGAACCTTTCTATTCTTTGGTTGGG
>JABDKZ010000190.1 GCA_013001935.1 Maribacter sp. | reverse complement strand
CTTATCGGCTATGTGATTTGAAGGTTTTTTTGGCAATGATTCCTTGGGATACTTCATAAAGGCACCCAAGGTGGCATAACTTAATCGGAGTCCACCCGCTACGCCTTCGCGAGATTGGGTAAGTAGTCGAAACCCATTGGCGTTCCCCTCAAAGTCAATGATGTCTTGATATTCCTTTGGTGCTAATCGTTCTTTGTACTGCAGTCCATTTCCTGTTCTAAAATACTCCCCTATTGCCTTTTCCCCGCTATGCCCAAAAGGCGGATTGCCTATATCATGTGCCAAGGCAGCTGCGGCTACAATGGCACCAAAGTCATTGAATTTATAGCCGTGTACTTCGGCCAAATGTGGATGTTTTTCCAATATTTTTTTCCCGGCAATCCTGCCCAAACTGCGACCAACCACTGAAACCTCCAAACTATGGGTCAGCCGTGTATGCACAAAATCGGTCTTTGAGAGCGGTATCACCTGGGTCTTATCCTGCAAGCTTCGAAAAGCTGCTGAAAATATAATCCGGTCATAATCAACCTCAAAACCCAAACGGGTCTCATCCTGTTCTTTCCGCAGTCTTTTATTGGTATCGCCATGGCGTTTTAAGGAGAGTAGTTGTTCCCAGATCATAGTAGCAAATTAGTCACGGCAAGATAGGTTATTTCAATGTTAAGAAATAGTTTAAATGCTCCGAAATACTCAACATTTAAATAACATTTAGGTAACCTTTTCATGAATTACTTTTAATGTGCGCTTAACATCATCTTTACAATTCATGGGTTTCTTTGCAGCAAGAATTTTAAATGACCCTATGAGAAACCTAATTCTACTATTGAGCGTATTTTTCTCAATAGCTACAATTGCCCAAGATACGGGTTCAATAGTCGGCAAAATTACGGACAAAGAATACAATAACGAGCCATTGGCCTTTGCCAATGTACTTCTAAAAGGTACTTCAAAAGGAGTTTCCTCAGATTTTGATGGTCTTTATTCCTTCGAGGGATTAGGTCCTGGCACTTGGACCGTAGTATTCAGTTTTGTCGGATATGTACAGCAAGAAATAGAAGTAGAGGTAGCTGTTGGCAAAGTAACCGAAGTAAATGTTGCTTTGGGAGCTGGAAGCGTTTCGTTAGATGAGGTAGTTGTTGCTGTCTCATCGAGTAAGGATTCAGAAATAGCATTGTTGCTTGAACAGAAAAAGGCCCTTGCAATTCAGGAGGCCATAAGTGCAGAAGCCCTGAAATTAAAGGGGATAGATAATGCGGCAGCAGCGGTCGCCCAGATTTCAGGGATATCCAAGCAGCAAGGTTCCAGTAATGTTTATGTAAGAGGTCTAGGGGACAGATATCAAAATACCACGATGAACGGACTTTCATTGCCTTCAAATGATGTCAATAAAAAGAATATTGATCTTGACATTTTCGGATCAAGTATCATAGAGAATGTGGCTGTTAGCAAAGCATTTTCTTCTACATTTTATGGGGATTTTGCAGCAGGTAATGTTAATATCGATTCCAAGGATTATACTGGTGATGGTTATTTAGAGGTTTCATTGGGTAGTGGTATAAATTCAAATGCAGCTGGGAAAGATTTCGTACGTAATGAAGGGCCAAGCGATTTTGGTTTCTACAATAGATACAACAATAATCCTTTCGCAATTGTTTTGGCGCATGGTGTAGATCCGCAAGAAGCCTGGAATCCAATAAATATATCTGGGGCCATTGAGGGTGGCTATTCCTTTTCATTTGGAAAAGAATCCCGTTTGAGCTTTTTTGGTGCCACTTCCTTTAAGAATGGGTTTGAACTTTTAGAAGGGCCGGCACGCGATTTTACCAACGTTCTTAAAACCGATTTCCCCAATGTCAGAGAATACGCCTATAACACAACTACTACCGCACTCGCGAATATTGGGTATCGAATAAATCCCAAACATAAAGTCAAATATAGTTCCCTATTCATAAATAATTCTGCTGACGCTGTAGGTTACTACGGTATAAACGGACAGGGCACAAACCGGGATGCCATCTTAAATACCGATGAGGGATTTTATGTTATGAATGCCCAGTTTAATCAAGACATGATTTTTGTAAATCAACTTACGGGCATACACACTTTTGAGGATAAAATTACCTTGGGTTGGGGTATTGGGTACAATAATGTCTTCTCAGATGAACCCGATAGAAAACGAATTACCTTGGAGAATTATCAATTCGCTTTGGATGGGGACAATACTACAAACCCTGTTTTTTATACAAATATTCCTTTCGACAATCAGCGTTTCTTTCAAAGTATTAACGATGATGAACTAAACAGTTACATCAATTCAGGTTTTAAACTATCCGAGAAGGTGAAATTGAATTTTGGTTATAACGGTAGGACCAAGGAACGTAGGTTCAGTAGTATTCGATACGGATATGAAATACTGGATAGGGATAATACCCCGGTTACGGACGTCAATAATTTTAATTCAATCTTTGATGTTTCGAACATTAACATCCCTAAAGGAAGCGGGTTGTATGATTTAATTGTTCTGAACCCCATTAGCAATGAAATAGGTAACAAAAACCGGCCTGGATTACCAGAAAACACCTATACGGGTAATCTGGATATACACGGAGTTTATGCCTCGGCTGAATTTAGCTTAGGGGAAAAATGGACTTTGGTTCCCGGTTTCCGGATTGAATCATTTTCGCAAAGTGTAGCCTATGATGTAATCAACATAAGACCTGATGACCCAGGTTTTCGTAGTGTATATGAAAATATATATTTACCAAGTTTGAATGTACGCTACGCCTTGAATGATGATTCTAACTTGCGAATGGCGTTCAGTAAAACCGCTTCATTTCCAGAGTTTAAAGAAGTTGCCCCATTTGTCTATGAATCCGTAACCCAAAGAATCGGTGGTAACCCAGATCTTCTAGGCGGTCTAAATGGTACAGGAGCTACGTATTCAGATGTATATAACTATGACCTAAAGTACGAATGGTTTTTGGAGCAAGGTGAAATCATTTCATTGGCTGCCTTTGCAAAAACGATTAAAAACCCTGTAAACAGGGTTGTAGCAGCAGATGCAACAGGCACCCAGCGTTATTTTAGAACTGGAGAGCAAGCGGATATTTATGGCGTTGAACTTGAAATTCGTAAAAACCTATTATATGATTCGGGTGATTTTCCAGTATTATCGATAGGGCTAAATGCGGCATATACAAATACCCAACAAGATCTAAAAGACATTCCAGCAGGCACTCAAAACACATTTGGAACCTCTTTTGACCGAGATTCGGATGAGTTGGAAGGAGCATCCCCTTTTATTATCAATACCGATTTAAATTTTAGTCCGGAGTTTGGCAAATATAAACCTAAAGCTACCGTAGCATTTTCGTATTTCTCTGATAGAATCTTCTCATTGGGAGCCGGTAGCTTGGGTAATATCGTGGAAAAATCAGTTCCCTCTCTTAATTTCATTTGGAAAAATGAAATCGGGGAGCATTTTGAAGCCGATTTTTCTGCAATGAATCTACTGAATCCAGATGTTTCCTTAGTTAGGGAAAATACTGGGGTAGGTGATGTAATTATCAGAGCGTACAACCTTGGGGTTAACATTGGGCTAACCCTCAAATATAAATTTTAATACTATTTAATCTTAAGACAATGAAAAACAAGTTTTTATTTTTAGTAGGTATAGCCACTGCACTTTTATTCGGGTGCGAAAAGGACAATACCCCAGATATTGTTATAAACGATAACAGTATAACCAATAATATTTCAGGCGGAAATGAAGAGCCTGGAGATACTACAGTGAATTTAAGTGGTGTATACACAGAAGATCTTACATTGGATTCTGAAATTGACTATGTTATTACCGGTCCGGTTTTAATTGCGGACGGTACTACGCTGAGCATTCCAGCGGGAATGACCATTAAGGCAGAACCTGTTGGTGTCAATGCCTATATAGCCATTCAACAGGGGGCCCAAATTAATGCTGTTGGTACAGCAGATAGCCCTATAGTCCTGACCTCAAATGCAAGTAGTCCTTCTTCTGGGGATTGGGGTGGACTGGTTATGTGCGGTAGGGCACCAATAAATTCCACCG
>JABDKZ010000422.1 GCA_013001935.1 Maribacter sp. | reverse complement strand
ACAATATTCCCCTTAGAGGCTCTTCCTTTTATGAGAACATCGGCAAAATCTATATCCCATTTCAGTTTTTTAATACTCCCCACCTGGCGAAGGTTAATTGTAACCACTTCAGCTTCACCATTGGGATTTGCCGTAAAATAATAGACCAGGGATTGCGGCTTACCTGTGGTCAGCGTATATAGTTTATCGCGTGTAACACTTGTTATATTGAACCTTTTTATATACGTAGGACCACCCCTGCCATCTTTATAAATCATGTTATATGTGGTGCGTTTATCCTTTTTCTTGAATACAGCTACATGAATAATATTCTTACCCACAAAGGTTTTTGCATCTACTTTGGTGATCATTGCCTTACCCTCTTTTGTAAAAACAATGATGTCATCTATATCGCTGCAATCGGTCACATATTCGTCGCGTCGTAAGGAAGTGCCCACAAAGCCCTCTTCACGGTTCACATATAGCTTGGTGTTTCTAATAACAACTTTAGTCGCTTCTATATCGTCAAAAATCCGGATTTCAGATTTACGTTCCCGACCCTTGCCATATTTGGTTTTGAGATTTTTAAAGTAAGTTATGGCAAATTCTATGAGGTGTGCTAAATGATGCTTTACTTCAGCAATTTTCTCCTCTAAATTGTCGAGATGCTGTTGTGCCTTATCAATATCAAATTTAGAAATCCGCTTTATCCGAATTTCTGTCAAGCGAACAATATCCGCTTCGGTCACTTCGCGTTTCAAATGTTTGGTATACGGCTTAAGGCCTTTATCGATCGCCGAAATTACACCTTCCCAAGTTTCTTCTTCCTCGATGTCACGATAAATTCGGTTTTCAATGAAAATTCGTTCCAACGAGGCAAAATGCCATTGCTCTTCCAGTTCCGAAAGCTGAATCTCCAATTCTGCTTTTAATAACTCAACCGTTAAATCAGTTGATTGCCGCAACATTTCAGATACTCCTATAAAAAGTGGTTTATTATCCTCTATTATACAACCTAGAGGGGATATAGATGACTCACAAGATGTAAAAGCATATAGTGCATCAATGGTCTTATCGGGCGAAATGCCACCAGGTAAATGCACCAGAATTTCGACTTCAGCCGCAGTATTATCTTCTATTTTTTTGATTTTTATTTTCCCTTTGTCATTGGCCTTTAAAATGGAATCTATTAAAGAAGAAGTATTGGTGCCATAAGGAATTTCACTTATCACCAGCGTATTCCTATCTTTCTGCGAAATTTTTGCACGTACGCGAATCTTACCCCCACGTAAACCATCATTATAATTGCTTACATCAATTATTCCTGCGGTCGGGAAATCAGGGAATAGCTTGAATCGCTGTCCTTTAAGATGCTTTATAGAAGCATCAATCAACTCCTTGAAGTTATGCGGTAATACCTTAGTTGAAAGCCCAACAGCTATACCCTCAGCCCCTTGGGCTAATAGTAAGGGAAACTTCACTGGAAGATTTACAGGTTCCTTCTTCCGTCCATCGTAAGAAAGTTGCCACTCTGTAATCTTAGGGCTAAAAACCACCTCAAGGGCAAATTTGGAAAGTCGTGCCTCAATATATCGAGAAGCTGCAGCCCTGTCCCCTGTTAAAATATTACCCCAGTTACCTTGGGTATCGATCAACAAGTCTTTTTGTCCAATTTGCACCATGGCATCAGCTATACTTGCATCACCATGGGGGTGATATTGCATCGTATGGCCAACAACATTAGCTACTTTATTGTAGCGACCATCATCCAACTCCTTAAGCGAATGTAAAATTCTGCGTTGTACAGGTTTAAAACCATCCTCAATGGCCGGAACAGCTCGTTCTAGTATGACATAAGAGGCATAGTCCAAAAACCAATCCTTATACATACCCGTAACCTTGGTTAGGGCGTCTTGGGAATCATCTATTCCTGAACTATCATCAATAGGTTGATCTTCGTTTTGCGCTTCGTTCAGTTCTCCATTCTCTTCCATAAAGAAAGATTCGTATTATCTTGATTTATAATTGGTTTTCTTCTACTAGGTCAATTTCTACTTTAAGATTTTTGATAATGAAATCTTGACGGTCAGGCGTATTTTTTCCCATATAGAACTTTAGTAGGTTTTCTATTGACATGGCCTTATCGAGCATGACAGGTTCCAACCGAATATCCTCTCCTATAAAATGTTGGAATTCATCAGGTGAAATTTCACCTAATCCCTTAAATCGAGTTATTTCGGGTTTCCCCGTTAACTTACCTATTGCTTTTTTACGTTCTTCATCACTGTAGCAATAAAAGGTTTCTTTTTTGTTTCGAACCCTAAATAATGGCGTTTGCAGAATATAAAGATGGTTTTCCTTAATCAACTCAGGGAAAAACTGGAGAAAAAAGGTAATCAACAACAACCGAATATGCATTCCGTCTACATCGGCATCGGTCGCAATGACAATATTATTATACCGAAGATCCTCCATAGACTCTTCAATATTCAATGCGGCTTGCAAAAGATTGAATTCCTCATTCTCATAGACAATCTTTTTAGACATACCATATGAGTTTAGGGGTTTCCCCCTTAAACTGAAGACCGCCTGTGTATTTACATCCCGGGATTTGGTTATTGACCCAGAGGCCGAATCGCCCTCTGTGATGAACAAGGTGCTCTCTAAGCGGCGATTGTTTTTCATATCCCCTAAATGTACGCGGCAATCACGCAGTTTTTTATTATGCAAACTTGCCTTTTTAGCTCTATCCCTAGCCAACTTACGAATGCCTGAAAGTTCTTTTCGCTCCTTTTCAGCCATCATGATCTTCCGTTGTAACTTTTCAGCGGTATCTGGGTTCTTATGCAGATAATTGTCTAAATATTTTCCAACAAAATCGTTGATATAGGTCCGTACCGTGGGGAAATCACCACCCATATCTGTAGATCCCAGCTTTGTTTTGGTCTGACTTTCAAAGACGGGCTCCATCACTTTTATTGAAATCGCCGAAATTATCGACTTTCGAATATCGCTAGCGTCATACGTTTTTCCATAGAAATCACGAATGGTTCTTACCAAAGCTTCTCGGAACGCAGATTGATGCGTACCACCTTGGGTCGTGTGTTGACCATTGACAAAAGAATGGTATTCCTCACTATATTGGGTTTTGCTATGTGTAATCGCAACTTCGATATCATCCCCTCGTAAATGTATGATAGGATATAAAAGGTCTTCAGCATTATTATTGTCTTCCAGTAAATCCTTCAATCCGTTTTCTGAATGGAATTTCTCTCCATTGAAAACGATAGTTAATCCAGGGTTTAAATACACATAGTTCTTGAGCATACGTTCTACATACTCATTTCTATATTTGTATTTTTTGAAGATAGCCTCATCGGGAGTAAAAGAAACCCTTGTGCCTTTACGTTTTGATGTCTCAATAGGTCCATCCTCAGAAACTAAATTGCCTTGGCTGAACTGCGCAGTCTTTATTTGACTATCTCGAGAGGATTGCACTTCAAAAAAACTAGACAAGGCATTAACGGCCTTTGTTCCCACCCCATTCAAGCCTACTGATTTTTTAAACGCGCGACTGTCGTACTTTCCGCCAGTATTCATTTTAGAAACCACGTCGACCACTTTTCCCAGTGGAATTCCGCGACCATAATCCCTAACCCGAACAACATTGTCTTTAATGGTAATTTCAATGGTTTTACCCGCACCCATAACGAACTCATCGATACAATTGTCCAGAGTTTCCTTTAAAAGAATATAAATACCATCATCAGCAGAAGAACCATCGCCTAACTTCCCAATATACATTCCAGGACGCAAACGAATATGCTCTTTCCAATCGAGTGATCGAATATTTTCTTCGGTATATTGGGACTGTGCCATAATTCGTCAGGGTTTACCCCTGCTAATATAAAATTTCAAAGCAAAAATCAAAGCACTTGGCTTGGAAAGTAATCAACAACGAAAGTACCATTTTTGTTGATATAATTTTATGCCGTACCTTCTAAATGTTTTGGCTTTTGGCATATTCAATCAAAATTTTCTTATTTACGTATTACTAAGTCCTTGCTTAAATAAATGGGTCATCCTCTTTTTCTTGAAACGAGCATAACTCCAAATATAACTACGAACATGCCGAAAATCTGTACTATGGAGATGGTTTCATCCAGAAAGAAAAATGCAAGAATAATAGTAGATACAGGACCTAAACTGCCAAAAATTGAAAACGTGGAAGCCCCTAATCGATTAATCGCCGCTGAAACCAAAAATGAAGGCACCAAGGTCGAGAAAATTGCCATTGCCACACCCAATAGGTATACTTCGGCGGGGTAGCTAGATAGACTAAATCCATTAATAAATAGATAATGAACTACAATACATAGTGTAGATACGATCATCGCGTATGAGGTAAATTGCATAACTCCAAATTTTGGTATCAACCAGCCACTGCCCACCAAATAGCAAGCATAGGTAAAGGCACTCAAGAAAATTAAAAAGCCTCCCAATAGAATGGAGTTTTCATTAGTACCCACTTCATCCCAAAATGTGATAAGCACTCCGAAATAGGTTATCACTATCGCAAGAACCTGGAGATTGGTGATTCTTTTCCTAAAAATGAACCAAGACAAAAACACAACTATGGTCGGATATATAAATAGAATTATGCGCTCCAGTCCAGCTTTTATATGCTGTAGTCCCATAAAATCAAACAAACTGGCCAGATAGTACCCTATGAAACCAAAGAGAATAATCCATAAATAATCCTTATTTCTTATTTCATTCGGGTGTAATGGTTTAGAGAGGAAGGCAATTAATACGTAAAAAGGAAAAGCGAATACCATGCGGAATAATAGCAGGGTTAAGTGGTCAATCCCATAGGTATAGGCCATTTTGACCATGACAGCTTTAGCTGAAAAAAGGACTACACCAATTATGGCAAACAAAATACCACTACCTGTGACCGATGCATTTTTCCCCATACAGCCAACCTATAACTTTTACTTAATTCTCCAGCGAAAGTTATCTTACCTATTACAATGCCCAAAACCTTATTGAATATGGAAGTCAGAAAAAAAGGACCTAAAGTAACTAGACGTTAAACCTAAAATGCATAACATCGCCATCCTGAACCACGTAGTCCTTACCTTCGACACGCATTTTACCGGCTTCTTTTACTTTGGCCTCGCTCCCGTAGGCTACATAATCATCATAGGCAATAACCTCAGCCCGGATAAACCCTTTCTCAAAATCGGTATGAATAACCCCCGCTGCTTGTGGCGCTGTTGCACCTACCGAAATTGTCCAAGCACGGACTTCTTTCTCCCCTGCAGTGAAATAGGTCTCTAAATCAAGTAATTTGTAAGCCCCGCGAATCAACTTTGCTGAACCCGGTTCAGATAAACCAAGATCTTCTAAAAACATTTGACGCTCTTCATACGTTTCCAATTCGGTAATATCTGCTTCAGTACCCACAGCAAGAACTACGACCTCGGCATTTTCATTGGCCACAGCAGCTTTTACTTTCTCTACATAAGCATTTCCGGATACTGCCGCTTCTTCATCAACATTACATACATAAAGCACCGGTTTATCAGTAATGAACTGCAAGGGTTTCACATAATCCCTTTTATCATCATCAGAAAGCTCAATGGCCCTTACAGAAACACCTGATTCAAGTCCATTTTTCACCTTCAATAATGCGGCCTCCTCTTTCTGTGCTTCCTTATTCCCGGTCTTGGCTGCTCTTTTTACCTTATCAAGTTTTTTTTCTACAGTTTCCAAATCTTTCAACTGAAGTTCCATATCAATGGTCTCCTTATCACGAATAGGATCAATAGAACCATCTACATGCACCACATTTTCGTTGTCAAAACAGCGAAGCACATGAAGAATGGCGTGAGTTTCCCTGATATTCCCCAAAAATTGGTTTCCCAGACCTTCTCCTTTGCTCGCCCCTTTGACCAAGCCTGCAATATCAACAATCTCAACTGTTGCAGGCAAAACCCTTTGCGGATTTACCAGGGATTCCAACTTTTCCAATCTGGCATCAGGAACATTCACTACCCCGATATTAGGCTCAATAGTACAAAAAGGAAAATTCGCGCTTTGTGCTTTTGCATTTGACAAACAATTGAACAAGGTTGATTTACCTACATTGGGAAGCCCTACGATTCCTGCTTTCATTTTACATTATTTAAAAACGCTGCAAATATAGCGCTTACCCTTATATA
>JABDKZ010000392.1 GCA_013001935.1 Maribacter sp. | reverse complement strand
ACGCAACAAACCAAGTTTGGAGTTTGTGCTAAAGGTCATTAAAGCATTTCCTGAGGTGAATCTATATTGGTTATTAAACGGAAAAGGATCCTTTCCCCCTACTGCTATAAGTCAATCTAAAACCATTCCCCCAACGATTGACCGTAAAATTGCAAAAGAAGAAGCACCAGCTATCAAAGCAATCAAAGAAAAAACAATAGATAAAATCATTATTTTTTATAGCGATGGTAGTTTTAAGTCGTATGAAGGATAAGAGAACCAACAAAAAGGGGTGTTATTTTCATATGTGGTCATTCTAATTTCCGGTAAATTCTTTACTTTGTGGTCATGTATATAAAAACCAGTATTTCAATCGTTGTACTTATCCTTTTAAGTTCTTGTTATCAGCCCCAAAGGGATTGCAAGGCCTTTAAAGACGGGGAATTCAGCTTTACCTCTACTATAGACGAAAAAGAGGTTACCACAACTTTCGTGAGAAAGGGTGAATTGGAGATTGACTATTTTGAGGGTAAAATAGACAGTTCATCTATACGTTGGATCAATGATTGTGAGTACATCGTAAAAAAGCTTCGTCCAAGGAATAAAGCGGAGGAAAAATCTGTTCATATAAAAATTTTGACAACGACCGATAATTCCTATACATTTGAATACAACCTTGTGGGAGACAATAACAAATCCAAAGGAATAGCCATAAAAATCAATTGACATGTTCGAAATACTTTCTAGCCCTGATGCCTGGGTAGCCCTGCTAACATTAACATTCTTAGAAATCGTATTGGGCATCGATAACATTATCTTCATATCGATAGCAGCAGGAAAATTAGAAAAACAACAACGCAAAAAAGCAACAAATTTGGGGCTGGTACTCGCCATGGTCATGCGGATTGTACTCCTATTCGGAATTTCATTGCTTACCAGTATGAAAAAACCTTTTTGGGTTATGGATAGTGAGTGGATTACAGGGGGAATCAGTGGTCAAGGCCTTATTTTATTTGGAGGGGGCTTATTCCTGCTCTATAAAAGCACTTCGGAAATTCATGAAAAAATCGAAGACAAGGGCCATGATGAACGTGAGGTGAAAAGCCATCGCTCGGCTTCGTTGATGAATGCCATTCTTCAAATTACCGTTATAAACATCGTATTTTCCTTTGATTCTATTTTGACAGCCATTGGAATGACCAATGGCATTTCACCCAATCCGAATGACGCACTTCTTTTAATGGTAATCGCAGTGGTTGTTTCGGTTGTGATCATGATGTTATTTGCAAACCCCGTAGGCGAATTTGTAAATAAACACCCATCGATTCAAGTTTTGGGCTTGTCTTTTCTGATCTTGATCGGCTTTATGCTCATCGCCGAATCAGCGCATATATCTCATCTTGTGGTATTTGGCAATGAAGTAGGAACAATTCCCAAGGGTTATCTGTACTTTTCAATAACCTTTTCCTTGATGGTTGAATTCTTTAATATGAGAATGAAGAAAAATAAAAGCGTACCTCAAGAAGTAGTAGATAACTAGTAGTATCTATTCGCTTAATTTGGTCTGGTGTAGACTACATTCGGATTATTGTGCTTTTCCTTCTTAAATAGTCGCTGTTGCTGCTTTACGGTTAATGTGCTCCCGTCAGGACTCCATCCTGGAGGGCCGAAAATGTACATTAATACATGGGAGAATTTCTTCGCTTTCTTAACGTCATTCCAAATGTCCTTAAACTCATGAGTGAGTATAACAATTGGATTGTAGGATTCCGGAGCGTGAATAACCCCATACTTCACATCAATATCATCATCGAGTTCCTTCCAAGTGCCGAACATTTTATCAAAAATATTCAAGAAACCACCATGGTTCTTGTCTAAATACTCCACATTTTGTGCGTGATGTACTTGATGCATGGTATGCGTATTGAATATTTTTTCAATGAATCCCATTTTTGGAACATAGATTGAATGCAGTTGAAATTGCCACAGCGCCTCTATTCCTAAACACACTACTACCATTTCTGGAGGGAAGCCCAAAGCGGGCATCCACATATAAAACAAGGGTTTATACAATATAGTGAACCACCCGTTACGTACTGCAGTTCCCAGATTAAAGTGATCAGAAGAATGATGCACTATATGCGCGGCCCATAATACACGAACCTCATGATTGGCACGATGAAACCAGTAATAGGTAAAATCATCTGCCAGTTGACACAACAACCAAATATACCAGGCATAACCGAAAGACGTATATCCCATGATATTTGTCCTTACACCATCAACCATTGGGTTAAATAGTTCATATGTAAATTCAAAAATAACAATTGCGGAAATCACCTTGATAAGCGGCGCTATAATGGCCGAACCCACTCCCATAAAGCCACTAGCGAACAAGTCTTTCCACTCATACAAGTTCTCCTTGCCATGGGTTTTGCTGTACGTTAATTCCAATAAGATAAATGCTATAAAACAGGGTACGCCGTATACCAGGGGGTTGGTAAAGTCCATAAATTTTAAATTACTGCAAAGATATGCTATAATATAGGATCATTGCAACACATGTTACCGGGATTATTATTTTTTGTCCCTTAAAATTTCATTCTGTTCTTTCATGAGCTGTTCCAGATTGGCCAACAATTCAATGTCTTTTGGGGTTGTTTCCTCCAAATTTGAAGGGTCCTCAGCCTTTGTCCGAAAACGATTCATGAATTTAATAACGACAAATATGGTTAACGATATAATTGCAAAATCAATGACCACTTCAATCAATTCACCATAACCGATAGCGACTTCTGAGACATCTTCATGGGCTTCACGCAAAACATATTTCCTTTCCGCTAAATTCACTCCTTCAGTCATTAGCGATAATGGAGGCATAATAACCTTTTTAACCAAAACGTTGACAACCTTGTTGAAAGCAGTTCCAATGATGATACCGATGGCCATATCGATCATATTGCCTTTAATTGCAAAATCCTTGAATTCCTGAATAAATTTTTTCATTGGATTTGCTAAAATAAGGTTATCTGCCCTTCATCATCATTTTCTGTGTCTTTGACATTTTCGGTTTTTTTACTGGGAGCATTGGCCGTTTGCGAACTTAGATCCTCCTCGTCAACAACTTCAATATCACTTGCCTCTTGTTCTTCCGGCTCTTCATAGGGTAAGGGGTCCATTAGGTTAATGTTCTTAACCTTTTCCGAGGTCAACTGATTACCTAAAGCTTTTATTCCCTTGATTGCTATAAAATTCTCTATATCAACACTTAAATTAGGTTTGGCATCCTTCCCTCTTGGTTTAGGGAATTCCAATTCAACAATAGGTCTCCAATCGGTGGAAACCAGCTCCAAATACGATTTTGCATGCTCGGAAATGAATAGATCCTCCCTATTTCCCTGTTCTATCAAAAAGCGTTTTACATAAAACCGTTCTTTGGCACCATCCCAGTAAATCGCAGATAATGGCTTATTAGGATTCCATTTTTCAAGTACGATCATATCGTCATCAAAACGAGAGGTCATGGTCGGAAGGAATGTTTTGGCAACGCCTTTTTGATTCACGACCATCAATAGGTCGTCTCCTCGGAATTCACCGAGTAATTCTCCTCGACCATCGACATTCAATCTACGCACAACATCATCAAACCAAATTTTACGTGGTTTTAAGGTTGAAACTCCTTTTTCCTTGAGCTCAATACGTTTTACTGAATATTTTGTCACAATATTCCCCTTAGAGGCTCTTCCTTTTATGAGAACATCGGCAAAATCTATATCCCATTTCAGTTTTTTAATACTCCCCACCTGGCGAAGGTTAATTGTAACCACTTCAGCTTCACCATTGGGAT
>JABDKZ010000385.1 GCA_013001935.1 Maribacter sp. | reverse complement strand
CTGTCATGGAGATGCAATTCGCAGATTTCGTAAGTTCCGGATTCAATCCGGTGGTAAACTATTTGGCTAAATCGTATTACCGATGGGGAGAAAATGCCGATGTAGTAATTCGAATGCCATGCGGTGGTGGGGTAGCGGCCGGCCCTTTTCATTCACAGACGAATGAGGCTTGGTTTACCAAAACCCCTGGCTTAAAAGTGGTTTACCCGGCTTTCCCATATGATGCAAAGGGCCTATTGGCAACGGCTATCAATGACCCTAATCCCATATTATTCTTTGAACATAAGGCCTTATACCGAAGTATACGTCAAAATGTTCCCAATGATTATTACACCCTTCCTTTGGGTAAGGCAAGTGTATTGAAAGAAGGGAATGCGATTACTATTGTTACCTATGGCGCAGGCGTACATTGGGCTTTGGAAACCCTAGAAAACCATTCGGAGATCAGTGCCGATTTAATTGATTTAAGATCTTTACAACCCTTGGATATAGAAGCTGTTTATGACTCCGTAAAGAAAACGGGCAAACTTATCATCTTACAGGAAGACAGTCTATTTGGGGGTATTGCCAGTGATATATCGGCTATGGTCATGGAAAACTGTTTTGAATTTTTAGATGCTGCGGTCAAGCGTGTTGGGAGTTTGGAAACCCCAATCCCTTTTGCAAAAAACCTGGAAGACAACTACTTGGCCAAAGGTCGTTTTGAAGCGGCTTTATTAGATTTATTGGCGTATTGATTGTCTTTTCTTATCTATAATTGTTTAGCATAGTATTTCATCGAAAAAATAGATCCAAGAGAATCTTCCTTTCGTATATATACCCTAACCATAAATATAAATTATGAAAAAAATGTTCTTACTGCTGGGTGCAGTATGTTTACTGGTTTCATCTTGCTCGGTTACTAAAGTTGCACGAGAAAAACGAAACCTATTGAATGGAAATTGGACACTTGAGGATATCTCTTATGAAAACAATACGGGGAATTTCTCGTCCACCTTGTTTAACGATGCCAAGGATATTTGTTTTGAAGGAAGTACTTGGTTTTTTAGAAATAATAATAGTACCGGAAGTTATGCGATAGCACCTTCCAGTCTTTGTAATGGGGGTGACCGATTTATTCGCTGGTCGGTTGTAGACCGTGCCGAGAACTATTCCAGTCAATTACAATTCAAGTTTACTGACGAAAAATTTAAGGATATTTCAGGGGGATTGGGCTATCGATTGAATATCGCGTCCTTATCGGCATCCGAAATGACTTTGAAATCAAATAATAATGTAGATGGTGAAACTGTAACCATCGTTTATAAATTCACAAAACAATAAAATGGGAAATATCGTTAGAAAAAGTATCTATGTTTTTATGTGTATGGCCTTGATCACGGGCTGTAGTGCAACAAGGAATGCCAACAAGAAACAAAAAGGCGCTGTAATAGGTGCCGCAGGGGGTGCTGTAATCGGAGGTGTTATTGGTAATAATGTTGGAAAGGGCAACAATACGGCCCTTGGTGCCATTATTGGGGCCGTAGTTGGTGGTGTGGCTGGTGGCTATATCGGCGACCGAATGGATCGACAAGCTGAACGCATAGAGGAAGAAATACCCGGAGCAGAAGTTACTCGGGTAGGGGAAGGCATCAACGTTACCTTTACCGAGGATGCAGGTGTTTATTTTGATACCAATAAGTCGAGTGTCAAAGGAACATCAGCAACAACCTTAGATAAATTAGCAGGTATTTTCAAGGAATACCCAAAGAGTAATATTTTGGTTGAAGGTCATACCGATAGCGCAGGCCCGGAAGACTACAATATGAACCTTTCAAAACAAAGAGCAGTCTCGGTTACCAACTATTTAACTGCCCGGGGCATTAGCCCAACGCGGTTTACGACCAAATGGTATGGTGAAGTACAACCAAAGGGAGATAATAGCACCACTGAGGGTAAGGCCCAGAACAGAAGGGTTGAATTGGCCATAGTCGCCAGTGAGGAGCTCAAGGAAGAGGCCAAGGAAAATACCAAAGGCTGATCTTAACCGCTTTAAAAATGAATCCCGGCACTTACTGTCGGGATTTTTTTTGAAAATATGTAACTTTCCGAAAGTGAAAGTACACGATATTATTATAATAGGAGGGGGCCTGGCCGGACTAACAGCAGCTTTGGATTTAGCACGCTATGGCCATGATATCGCTCTTTTTGAAACCAATCGTTTTCCCCATCATAAGGTTTGTGGCGAGTATATATCAAATGAAATACAACCCTATTTAAAGAAGCTTGGCATAGACTTATTGGCTGAAGGTGCCATTGACATTACCGATTTTGAGATCAGTACGCGCAATGGCTATACGGTGAGTACCAAATTACCGCTAGGCGGTATAGGGATAAGCAGATATGCCTTGGATAATTTAATGTACCAAAAAGCGGTCCATCAAAAAGTGCGTTTTTTCTTTTCGAAAGTATCTGGGGTTAGCTTTAAGGATAACCTATTCACTATTACGGCCAATGGCGAGTCATATGCAGCAAAAGTGGTCATTGGGGCTTATGGCAAACGCTCGGCCTTGGATAAGTCCTTGGGTCGTGATTTTAGCTTCAAAAAACAAGGATGGCTTGCCGTAAAAGGGCATTTTGAACATGCGAAATTCCCACAAAACAAGGTGGCACTGCATAATTTTGATGGGGGTTATGGCGGACTATCAAGAACCGAGGATGGTAAAGTTAATTTTTGTTATTTAACGAGTTACAAGAGCTTCAAAAAACAAGGTGACATTGACACCTTCAATAAAAAAGTTGTTTCAGGGAATTCGTATTTAAAGGAATTTTTAGATGAGGCGCGACCTGTATTCAAAAATCCCATGTCAATTGCCCAAATAGCATTTCAAGAAAAAGATCCCATTGTGAACCATATTATAATGTGTGGTGATACCGCAGGTCTTATACATCCGTTGTGTGGCAATGGTATGGCGATGGCCATACAT
>JABDKZ010000341.1 GCA_013001935.1 Maribacter sp. | reverse complement strand
TATAAACAGCTAGTAAGCCAATCCAAAGCGTTAGTTCATTGCGGCTTGGCTTGGTTTTTAAAGCATGTACCATGATGGTAATACCTACCAAGATCATTACCAAAACAAAGATGATAGCCCGCAGGTCTTGGCTGCTAAAGAGATCAGCAAGGGGTTGCCCAAAAAATAAGGTGGTAAAAATCCCTAGAAATACCACAAATGCCCATAGCCATAGCTTCTTCTCGCGTTTTGAAGTAAAAAGTATCATGGTATTAGAATTTCTTTAATTTACAATATTTATCCTGTGTCTTGCGGTCGATGCGTTATCAATTATTCTCTTATACTAATGTTTTCAGGGAGACCAAGCGTCTTTTTCTTTAATCAATCCAGTCTATTTGCCGTAAGAGACAATAAACTTCAAGGTATATTGTTTGCAAAATACCCGTTAAAAGATCATAGGGTAGTCAAACTTGGAGTCTTTAAGTAGGTTCAGGTATATATAGCGTTATAATCTAAAATTATACCGCACCTTTAGTAAAATCTGCTGATTCTGCAAGACCCAATTATTGGTCATGGCATCGTCTAAAGTATTGTGATTGAACACAAGAATAACATCACCTAGGGGCGAGAAAATCCAATGTACCCTCATATTAACACCTAAGGTCCTACTGACAGTATCATATTGTAGATAGCTGTTCAGTTGTAAATCTGAATTCACATTGAACCGTACCCGGGAACCCAATAATGTCTGTTCAAAATCGCCCCACGGAAGGCGGCCAATATTGTGAACTCCGTTGAATTCAAATCCTAATAATGCCGTTGGATTCCAATTCATTTGTAGTTCAAGTTCATCTAACCGACCCTCATAGAAAGAACCGAACCACCAAGTCGCCTGTCCATTTAACCTGCGTTTTGCTGCAAACTCAGCCTCTAAACGATAGCGTATAAAATGGTATTCCCCTTCAGGAATGGTTACGTTTTCAGCAATTTGAAAGGGTTCAAGGATGTTTTCGCCTGCGGGCCTTATGTTCGCTTCAATACGATCACCACTTTCTAACCGCCAGTTTATGGGAGCTGTAAAGACATTATACGATTGCCAACCCCCATCAATGTTTCTAATGTAGGTTCCAAAAAGCTGATTGAACATTTGCCTTACCCATGGCCATTTTGGTCTTGGGGCAAAGGTGCCCCCCAAGCGCATATAGTGAACCCCCTTGCGCGGTACAAATCCTAAGGAAGGATCAAATTCTGCCCCGATTCGTGAATATACCATCGCTACGTCCCACCTATCATTGGGATAATCAACTTTAAATCCAAAAGCTGATTTATCATTCATTAGATCTGCCCGATCGGTATATAATGCCCAGGCTCCTGCAATAAAGTTTTTATCCCCATTGAATCTCGTAGTCTGAAAGGTGAAATCAGCTCCCGACATCCAACTACCATCCCTATTTAAGGGGTCACCTACCGAAGCAATAAAACCTACTGAACTCTCTCGGAACACATTTTGTCGTACCCGCAATACGCCCATATTGGTTGCCCCGTAAGACTGCCCATCAGATTCAAAGGCTTTGGTGCGCACGCCTAACCCTCCGAATGCAGTTTTACCCACTCTTCCGTTGAGTTTTGCCCCTGCCACTATAGGCACTTCATCGCCTCCAAAAAGACCTATTCTTCTACTAAAAAATGGGAGGACCGTACTGCTACCTGTACCAAATCCAAATTCAAAAATATCAGAACCTTCAAGAAAAAAGGTTCGTTTTTCTGGAAAAAAAAGTGGGAATCGGGTCAAATTTGTGCGCCGTGTATCTACTTCGGTTTCAGCAAAATCTGTATTAACCGTTACTGTGGCCAATACATTTGGACTTAATCTCTGGCTCATATCGAGACTAGGTTCCACAATATAATTTGAAGCTTCCCCAGCTCCGTTTTTTTTCAATTCACTCACCAAGGATGGCCTTACATTGAGACCTAAGCCATAATTGAACTCAGGAAGGTCGGTCAGGAGACCCGCCCGGCTAGTTTGAATAAACCATTGATCACGCTGTACGTTGGCCCAACGTATGGTTTCTTGGTTTCTTTGTATTCTTCGCTCTACGTTAAAGCCCCAAGTCGTTAGTCCTTTTTTAAATGATATACTTTGAATGGGTAATCGTATCTCTACGGTCCACCCATCTGTGTTGATTGATGTGCGCGCCTCCCAAATGGCATCCCAATCCTCATTCTCAGATTCCCCACGTCTTGATACCAATGCATCATAGCGTGCGGCAAAGGCATTCACAGCAAAAATGAAACCCGATTGCCCGTCTAAAAAAGGATCCAATACAACTTTAATATGGTCTTCGCTAGAAATATCGGCGTCCCTTACCTTAGAGAACCGAACAATAGCATCGGGATTTGGATCTTTACATTCTATTCCTATTATGACCGCTTTGTCATTGGCGATTACGCGAACCAAGGTAGGCGATGATGGCTTTCCTTTTTCAATTGGTTCCGTTGTTCGGAAATCCTCTAAAATCGGGGCATTTTGCCAAGCGGATTCATCCAAAAGGCCGTCTATCTTTATATCTCCGATGAGCTTACCCGCTGCTAATGAAGGCCTGCCGGCAGATTGTCCTACTAAATAAGAACTGGAGAGTGCTAAAAACCAAAGCAACGGATAAATTTTTTTCATAGGCATTAAAGCAGATCAATAATTTACATTCCAGGTGTTCCAAATACGTCACCGATTAATAGGTGCCCTTAGAACATTACTATTATTCATTAGGTTCATAGGCCACATAGAGGTCCTGTACTTTGGGCTTTTTTTCTGGTGTAAGGGAAAAATAGACTTTTATGGTGCCATTTTCAGTATGCATATTAAAAATTCCCCTTAATTGATTCCAAGGCTCAATAGCATCTATTTTTTTGATCTCCCCTGCTTGTTTAAAAATTTCTTGGAATGTTTCTATACGATTTTCACGGGATTCATCTAGATAAAAATTCTCCGCAATTATTTCTTTTTCTATGGCAGTATCCCAGGTTTGGATCAATTGCTGCACCTGTTCCTGACGCTTCGCCAATATATTTGATATAGGAAGTTGGCGAGGTTTCAATTCGGCAATTTCAAATAGTAGTTTTTCAATCTTACCCGCCGGTAATGGGCCGGTATAGGTTAAATTTCCGAAAGCCATTATGCCAATACCGTATTCGGGGTAAAAAACGTAATTGCTACCAAAACCAGGAAGTGCCCCGCCATGCCTGACCCGCCTTAAATTATTACAGTCTTTCGAAATACTTAGTCCATAGCCATAACCGGATGCTGTGGCACATAGGTTGCCATTGAAATCCTTTGCATCTGGATTTAGTCTAACGAATTGTGGGTTATGCATTTCCCTGAGTGAACTTCGTTTGATTATATCAGATTCTGCACCATTTTTTGGAGGCCAGGCTGAAAGGTGATAACTAACATATTTACTAAAATCCTCAATTGAGGTTATTAGGCCTCCCATGGCACCAAAAGAACCATCATGAAGCATTGGCTCTAATTTGTATTGCTCGTCCTCCCAACGATAACCAATAGCCAATTGTTCTGCAGGTACATCTTCAAACTCCCAATACGTGCTGTTCATACCCAAGGGTTTAAAAATGTGCTCAATAATATAATCTTGATAAGGCATACCAGTTATACGCGTGATAACATTCCCAAGCAAGGCATATCCTGTATTACTATATTCATAATGATGGGAAGGTACATTAGAGAACGATAAGCCTTTATCAATTAGGTCTATGAGCATTTGATCGGATTCATCTAGCTGCCTGTCTCCCCATGGATTATCTTCGGGAAAACCTGCCGTCATGGTTAAGAGATTCTCGATATCGATAGTTGGTGCATCATCGGTAAGGTA
>JABDKZ010000339.1 GCA_013001935.1 Maribacter sp. | reverse complement strand
ATAACATTCTCAACATCATCTTTATGAACTGTTTCCACGGTTGTGTGCATGTAACGTAAGGGTAATGAAATTAGGGCAGAAGCAACACCGCCATTGCTATAGGCAAAGGCATCCGTATCGGTCCCTGATGACCTAGAGGCTGCCATTCGCTGGAATGGTATCTTCTTGGCTTCCGCTGTTTCGATAATGCGTTCCCTTAATTTATTCTGCACTGCCGGGGCATAGGAGATTACAGGACCAGCCCCTAATTCGGTATGACCCTGGGTTTTCTTTTCAATCATTGGGGTTGTGGTATCATGACAAACATCTGTAATAATCGCTACATTGGGCTTAATCGTCTGTGTGATCATTTCTGCACCACGGAGTCCAATTTCTTCTTGAACAGAATTTGTAATATAAAGCCCAAAGGGTAGGTCTTTTTTGTTTTCATGTAATAATCGTGCAACTTCAGCTACCATAAAACCTCCGGCTCTATTGTCAATGGCGCGGCATACAAATTTGTCCTTGTTTAGGATGTGGAATTCATCGGGGTAGGTAATTACACAACCCACATGAACGCCCATTTTCTCAACTTCTTCTTTGTCTTTTGCCCCAATATCTATGAAAATATTATCCAATTTGGGAGGTTCTTCCTTAGCCTTATTTCTGGTATGGATTGCTGGCCAACCAAATACACCTTTTACAATTCCGCTTTTGGTATGAATATTCACCCATTTTGAGGGGGCAATTTGATGGTCACTTCCCCCATTTCGGATTACATAAAGAAGTCCGTTATCCGTAATGTAGTTTACATACCAGGAAATCTCATCAGAATGCCCTTCAATTACAACCTTAAACTCGGCATCTGGATTTATAACCCCAACAGCCGAACCATACGTATCCGTTATGAAGGTATCTACATAAGGTTCAAGATAGTTCATCCAAATCTTTTGACCCTCCCATTCGTAGCCTGTAGGTGCTGCGTTATTAAGGTATTTCTCCAAAAAATCCATCGACTTTTTAGTTAGAATCTTCTTTGTGCTCATTTAGAATGTATTTATATGCAAACTTAACAATATTCACTTTTAATTAATAATAACAGTGGTGAATAATCGTTAATTTTGAAAAGGCTTTTGCTTCTGATCCAATGATGAAAAAAGGAATCATATTATTTGTATGTAGTATCACCACATCGCTTTTTTTTGGGCAAGTAGAGGAGCAGCCCTTGGATTCAGTTGCGGAAAAAATGATCATTATCGAAGGTGATTCCATAGTGCAGAGTTCTATTGCCTTGGACGAGGTTTATGTTTTCAGCAAACTAAAATTTCCAACCTATAAGGATAAACTTCGTTATTATATCTTAAGAAGAAAGACGATTAAAGTTTACCCGTATGCCAAACTTGCCGCTGAACGATTAAGCGAACTGAATGATAGCCTTGCCAATATCAAAAAGAAACGAAAACGCAAAAAATACACCAAACAAGTACAAAAGTACATTGAGGGGGAGTTTTCTGATGAACTTAAAAAATTGACACGAACCGAAGGTCAGATCTTGATCAAACTTATTTATAGGCAGACCGGTAAAACGACTTATGGTTTAGTCAAGGAATTGAGAAGTGGTTGGCGGGCGTTTTGGTATAGCACTACTGCCAAAATGTTTAAAATAAGCCTTAAAGAGGAGTATAACCCGAGTGTTGTCCAGGAAGATTATTTAATTGAAGACATCTTACAACGAGCCTTTGCCGCAAGTAGGCTTGAGCCTCAAAAATCGGCGTTGGACTTCAATTATATGGATTTGGAAGACAAGTGGAGTACGGCTCAAAAAAAAGGAGGAAAATAGTCCGAAAATCAAGTATTGAAAGCCTATTTATTTTTTTTTGAAGAATTGAATAAGGCGTTCATTATTAATTGAACACTATAAAATCCCATGGCAATGGCGGCAATTGCTAGGATAATACCGACTATCAATACAGGGATGTAAAAAGCATGTTCCTGATTCTTAAAAGCCTGCCAGAGGACAATAGGCGCTGTAAACATTAATACTATAGTATACGCAAAATGCTTAACTCCTTTTAGCAACAAGTCCTTATTTGTTCTAACTGCGGTCATTTAATTAAATTTCTAATATTCCGGGCCTGCCAATATGCTTAAATTAAACTCACTTAATCGTTATGGTGCTTTTATATTCTTGTACTATAGCAAAATATCCAAGGGGGAATACATTGGGCTGATCCACATTATCAAATACCTCTATGTTGTCTAAATCCGTTACATCGAAAATATTTCCTCGAACTGTTGCCGTTGGTGTTTGAAATGGTCCTTGAGAATCACCACTTTGTACAATAAGTTGGTCCATATAATTGTAAAATGTCTCATCAGCACCGAGAATACTTATATCTATTTCCCGACCCGATTCAAATGTTCTATCATAAAAATAGGAGAATTGAAATTGTTGTCCGGGAAAAAACTCATCTTCCGTCACCAAAAATTCGTTAAAATTAAAATCAAAAACATAAAAATCATCCCTTTCAAAGTTATCCGTGAAAGTAACGATTATCTCCGTTTCATCTCCTTCAAACAGGGTTCCGTTACCCTGTAGGATCGTATCAATAGGAACGGTGGGTACATACC
>JABDKZ010000325.1 GCA_013001935.1 Maribacter sp. | reverse complement strand
GGTATGTGCATTAAATTTTATTCCTGTAGCCTATCCGTCATGTATCGCGGAACCGATTCAGATGGTAACCTACAAGGGGGGCCCATGTATTACATCACCAAGGGTCTTGGTGAAAAAGCAAGACCGCTAGCCATCTTCTTTGCTGTTTGTGGGTTGTTCGGTTTTTTGGGCGTATTTACCGCAAATCAGTTTACTGAAACTTTTATGAGCGTAGTTGAGCCTTCCAAGAATCTGATGAGTATGAGTGAAGATAACTGGAAATTGACTATCGGAATACTACTGGCAATAATAACTTCCTTAGTGATATTTGGTGGTTTAAAAAATATAGCCAAAGTGGCTTCGGCATTGGTGCCCTTTATGGTCGGGGTTTATCTAATAGCTGTATTGGTAGTTATGGCGATGAATGCATCCCAAATAATCCCTTCTTTGAAATTGATAATCACCGAGGCCTGGAACTTTAAGACCATTGTAACCGGTGGTTTTTGGGGATTGGTAATCATTGGTGTACGCAGGGCCATGTTTTCAAATGAAGCGGGCTTAGGGAGTGCGCCCATGTATCACGGCCAGTCGAAAACCGATAACCCTATAAAAGAAGGTTTGGTAGCGATGTTGGGCCCTTTTATCGATACCATATTAGTATGTACGTTTACAGCGGTAGTGATTATTTTAAGTGGGGCGTACTTAGAGGACTCCAGTGGTATTGTTATGACCTTATCGGCCTTCGAAACAACGCTGTTTGGTTTTGGGGATGACCTATTGATGATTATTGTAACCGCTTTTGCATTGTCAACATTATTTACCTATTCGTATTACGGAGTGAAAAGCTTGTCATTCCTAACAAACGCTAAGATTGGAAAACTCTACAATGTTTATTTCGTCGCCATGATTGTTTTTGCAGCCGTAGCTTCCCTGGAGTTGGTAAAAAATCTAATCGATTTGTCGTATGCCTTAATGGTCATTCCAAATATGATCGCCGTACTTTTGTTGGCGCCTAAAGTAAACCAGGCCGCAAAAGCTTATTTTAAAAATCTAAAAAATGGCAGAGCATAAAGCAGGATTTGTAAATATTATTGGAAACCCCAATGTTGGGAAATCTACATTGATGAATGCCTTTGTCGGTGAAAAACTGTCTATAATAACCTCAAAAGCACAGACCACAAGACACCGAATTCTGGGCATTGTCAATGGTGATGATTTTCAGGTTATCCTTTCGGATACCCCAGGGATAATAAAACCGGCTTATGAGCTGCAATCTTCTATGATGGATTTTGTTAAATCTGCTTTTGAAGATGCCGATGTATTGTTATATATGGTCGAAATAGGGGAGAAGGCCCTAAAAGATGAAAAGTTCTTTGAGAAAATAAGGAACAGTAAGATACCTGTACTTCTATTGTTGAATAAAATCGACGCTTCTACACAAGAAGAACTGGAAGAACAGATACAATATTGGCAAGAGCAATTGCCCACGGTTGAAATACATCCCATATCGGCATTGAACAATTTTAATATAAAGGGCGTGTTTGAACGCATCTTGGAACTGCTTCCGTCATCACCGCCCTATTATCCCAAAGACCAGTTAACCGATAAGCCTGAACGTTTCTTTGTCAATGAGACCATTAGGGAAAAAATCTTACTTTATTATAAAAAGGAGATTCCCTATTCGGTTGAAATAGAGACCGAGGAGTTTTTTGAAGATCCTGAGATTATTAGAATGCGGGCCGTAATTATGGTAGAGCGCGATTCCCAAAAAGGAATCATCATTGGCCATAAGGGCAGTGCCTTAAAACGGGTTGGTGTTGAGGCCCGGAAAGACCTCGAGAAATTCTTTGGTAAACAAATACATCTCGAATTGTATGTAAAAGTGAACAAGAATTGGAGAAGTGATAAAAGACAGTTGAAACGGTTTGGTTATAATCAAAAGAAGTGAACTACAGACCCAATTGTTGATTCATAAAATTATGCAATTCATGCATTTGGGGTTTGCCCTTTTTTCTTCCGGCACGACCAAAGGCGTATAGCACAAACCATAGGACCACCATGAAAATCATTAGACCCAATTGTAAACCATAACTACGACCCAGTGAGGCACTTGAATAGGCCCAAACCCCAAGTCCAATAAAAATAGTAGCTACCCCAAAATGCAAGAACATAAAAAAGGTCCATAAGGTCGGGTTTGGACCAAAAAGCCCATACAATTTGCTCCCACCCGCTTCATTTTCAATTATTTCCAAATGTAACTGGGGCGACCAAAAATGAATATGTTCGTTATTGAATTTGATAAAAACATGGTCATCCATCCGTTTGACCAAAAATGGAGGTTGGTCAATATTTTCAAATGTTTCAAGTGCCTTTTCATTGGGCTCTTCAAGTTCTATCTGAAACCTAGGCCTAAGGACAATTTCATTGGGGAATACTTGCACTTTATGAGTTTAAATTAGAATTAAAAGATAACATATTTTCTTCGAATTTAAATGGTACTTTTGCAGCAAATTTACAAGTATGAGCGCTATTGTAGCCATTGTGGGAAGGCCAAATGTAGGGAAATCAACCTTTTTTAACCGATTGATCCAAAGAAGGGAAGCTATTGTTGATGCCGTAAGTGGGGTTACCAGAGACCGTCATTACGGCAAGAGTGATTGGAACGGAAAGGAATTTTCCCTTATCGATACTGGTGGCTATGTGGTTGGTAGCGATGATATCTTTGAACAGGAAATAGATAAGCAGGTAGAATTGGCCATAGAGGAAGCCGATGCCTTGATTTTCATGGTAGACGTTGAAACTGGGGTGACAGGGATGGATGAGGATGTTGCCAAGTTATTACGTCGTGTAAATAAACCTGTTTTCTTGGCCGTGAACAAGGTAGACAATGCCAAGCGGGCCGAAGATGCCGTTGAATTCTATTCACTTGGTTTGGGGGAATATTATACGCTATCAAGCATAAATGGGAGTGGAACAGGGGAGTTGTTAGATGCCTTGGTAGAGGTATTGCCAGAGAATGAAGAAGTGGATAGTGATCTTCCCAGGTTTGCCGTAGTCGGTAGGCCTAATGCGGGTAAATCATCGTTCATTAATGCGCTGATCGGGGAAGAAAGATATATAG
>JABDKZ010000299.1 GCA_013001935.1 Maribacter sp. | reverse complement strand
CTAATAGGAATTGTATTTATTTATCTCGGTATTAAATTCGATTATGAACCTCTATTATTAATTCCTATAGGAGTTGGTGTAATTATAGGAAACATTCCGTTCGTTGCGGGAAATCAAACCGGTATTTACGAAACAGGTTCCGTATTGAATTACCTTTATTTTGGGGTAGTGAAAGGAGTTTATCCACCGCTGATATTTTTGGGTATTGGGGCAATGACCGATTTCTCATCATTGATAGCAAATCCAAAATTGATGTTGTTGGGTGCCGCCGCTCAAATTGGCGTATTCGCCACATTTTTAGGAGCCCTTTATTTGGGATTCGCTTTACCAGAAGCAGGTGCGATTGGTATAATCGGGGGCGCAGACGGCCCCACCGCGATATTTCTATCGTCTAAATTGGCAAATGGTATTAATATACTACCCGACGGTACAACGGTCAAAAACCTTATTGGGCCAATCGCCATTGCTGCATATTCTTATATGGCATTGGTACCTGTCATTCAACCTCCGATTATGCGATTATTGGTATCTAAGGAAGACAGAAAAATCAGAATGAAGCCACCAAGGGCGGTTTCACAAAAGGAAAAGATGATTTTCCCAATTGTGGCCTTGTTGTTAACCACATTCATATCACCAAGTGCATTGCCATTATTGGGCATGTTGTTCTTTGGTAATCTTTTAAAGGAATCCGGAAGAACAGAAAGACTTGCCGACACAGCACGTACAAAGCTTATTGATATAGTGACTATTTTACTTGGTGTAACAGTCGGGGCATCAACACAAGCCGATATATTCATTACAAAGGACTCTATGATGATATTTGGTCTTGGAGCGGTATCTTTCGTAATAGCTACAATAGGCGGATTATTATTTGCAAAGTTCATGAACCTCTTCCTTAAAGGGAATAACAAAATAAACCCGTTGATTGGGGCATCAGGCGTTTCCGCAGTTCCTGATAGTGCAAGGGTTGTACATGCAGAGGCTTTAAAATCAGATCCTAATAATTATTTATTAATGCACGCCATGGCACCGAATGTATCAGGTGTAATTGGGTCTGCCATAGCTGCAGGTATCTTATTGAGTTTTTTAGGATAAATAATCATCCGGTTTATGGATTTATTGATATTTAAAATTTAAGAAAAATGAAAATTCCAAATTTAATGACAGCCGCAGATGCTGTTAAACTCATAGAATCAGGAAATAGGGTATTAATTCAAGGGGGGTCGGCAACCCCGCAAACGTTGGTAAGGGCTATGGTAGATAGAGCCCCTGAATTAAGAGGGGTAGAGATTGTACACCTTCATACAGAAGGGGAGTGCGGGTATACTGCGCCTGAAGTAAGGGAAAGTTTTCAGACAAATGCCTTCTTTATTGGAGGAAATATTAGAAGAATGGTTGGTGATACTGCCGATTATATTCCCATTTTCTTGAGCGATATCCCAAGTCTATTCCGTCAAGGGTATATGAATCTTGATGTCGTTCTTGTAAATGTATCTCCACCCGATAAACATGGCTTTTGTTCTTTAGGTGTATCAGTTGATATTGTAATTTCCGCTATCGAAAAAGGTAAAAAGGTGATTGCACAAATCAATCAACGAATGCCTAGAACCTTTGGTGATGCTCTGGTTAATCTACGAAATTTCGATGCTTGTGTAGAAGTAGTTGAGGAAATTCACGAAATGAAACTGGCATCACCTACTAAGGAGGAAATACTTATAGGAAAGAATATTGCAGAGATCATTGAAGACGGCGCTACGCTACAAATGGGTATTGGCGGAATACCAAATGCTGTATTGAGCTTTTTGAAGAACCACAAGGATTTGGGAGTGCATACCGAAATGTTCTCTGAAGGCCTTGTTGACCTTGTAGAAAAGGATATCGTTACAGGTTCGCAGAAAAAATTGAATCCTTATAAAATTGTATCGGGTTTTGCCATGGGTTCTAGACGCCTCTATGATTTTATGGATGACAATCCCGAAATTGAAATGAAGGATATAGCCTATGTGAACGATACGGCTGTAATAAGGCAAAATCCTAAGGTTACAGCAATTAATTCTGCTATTGAAATTGACTTTACGGGCCAAGTATGTGCCGATTCAATTGGAACAAGAATGTTCTCGGGAGTTGGAGGCCAAATGGACTTTATGCGAGGTGCAGCATTATCACCAGGAGGAAAACCTATAATTGCTATAACCTCTGCTACGGCTAAAGGAGTATCGAAGATAGTACCCATGTTAAAGCAAGGTGCGGGTGTGGTAACTACTCGCGCACATGCCAGATATGTGGCCACTGAATATGGCATTGCTAGGTTGTTCGGTAGAAACTTGAAAGAAAGGGCACAATCTTTAAGAGATATAGCGCATCCGGATCATAGAGAAGATTTGGACAAAGCTATTTTTGAAAGATTCGGTAGTAGCCTAATGGTTCACTAACTTTGTCATAATTTATGACGAGCAAATACGACTATAAGATTTAACAGTACATATTATGAACGATTCAAACAAATCGCTTTTTTCAGAATTCAAGCCGGTTACGAAGCAGGAATGGATGGAAAAAGTAAGCATTGATTTAAAAGGTGCTGATTTTGACAAAAAACTGGTTTGGAAAAATTTGAGTAAAATCAAAATCCAGCCTTTTTATAATGCTGAGGACAAACAGGACCATATTAAGAACACAGGTGAAAACTCGCAATCCTTAATCAATTATAGGAGTATTATTGTGAGTACTGAAGAGAAAGCGAATCAATTAGCTGTAAAAGCTATTGATGAAGGAATAAATGGATTGCTTTTTACAGTTGACAAGAACAATGCTGTAGCTAAACTTTTAAAAGGTATTGATCTAAACGAAATCGTGGTTTCTTTCTGTATCAAGAGCGATGTGGTAAAATTTGCTTCTGACTTTTTTGGATATGCAAAAAAGAACACTATTCCTGCTGAAAATCTAAAAGGATATCTTGATACGGAATTGATTACCAATTATCCCAC
>JABDKZ010000296.1 GCA_013001935.1 Maribacter sp. | reverse complement strand
ATATTATCTTTTTCCTCTTTCTCCTCAACGATTTTTTCAACCTCCATGGCCAAAACCTCCTCTTGAACCGCTTCTACCTTAGGAAGGGTTATTTCAAAATCATCGGCTATCTTTTCTTTTTCGAGATGGGGAATATGCTCTTTATGGGTATAGGTATCAATAACTATAGGGGCATCATCTTCTTTATCAAATTCAATTGTGGAGGTGGTTTCTGTAGGGTTCTTTTTGAATTCAGCAGCTATAGCCTCTTTTTTGGTTTTAAAATATTCAAAGAGGGTATCAGGTGTAAAGTTAAATAACCGTACCAATATAAAAATAAGACCGAATAACAAGAGCAGGAACACACCTATTTTACCTGTGTAATCTTGCAGAAAATCGTTCATTTCATAACCTACAAGTCCGCCTAATAAGGGCTTTTCTATTGCGAAGAAACCAAGAGTTATTGATATCCATATAATAAACAGCAAACCCCAAATCCATTTCCTAAGCAATCCTTTTTTGGTAAGGCTTAAGAACATATATAAACCCGTATAGAACAATAAAATGGGGAAAATCAAAGAAGCTATTCCAAATCCCTTGTATACAAACAAGTGGCTAATACTTGCGCCGAACTTGTTCAAAAGGTTTTTAGCCTGTTCATTACGGTTAACAAATTCGGTCAGTAGACTTTGGTCTTCTTGCCAGGTAAAATAAAAGGAGATGAACGCAAAAAAGAGGGCCACACTGAAAAGCATTAGAAGGCTTCCCAATATTATTCTATTTTGTTTGGATACCTTTAAAGATAAGCCCTTTTTTGGGGTCTTAGGCTTTGACTTTCTCCCTTTTTTAGCCATTTATAGATCAGTTCTAGGGGCAAAAATACAAATTTACAATCTAAGCCAAGGTCCAAGAATGTTTTAAAAAAACTTAGGCAGATATATGATTAATCCAATTATAATTGCCGCTGTAGACACTAGCATTACGGCTCCCGCAGAAATATCCTTTATAAACCCAATTTTAGGATCATATTCGGGTTGTATATAATCGGCCAGTTTTTCTATGGCAGTATTCAGGCCTTCTATACCCAATACAAGGGCGATTGCCAATATTTGAAGAATCCATTCCGTTTTCGATATATCAAAATAGAATCCGCCAGCAGTTACAATCAATGCGATAAAAATTTGGGTCTTTATGCTCGCTTCGGTCTTGATTAAAAGGAGCGCGCCTTTGAAGGCATAACCTATGCCACGGATTCTATTTTGTATAAAAGATTCCTTAGGCATCCATCAATGCTTCAAGAGCTGCCTTGTAATTTGGCTCGTCAACAGTTTCTGTAACTTGTTCGGTATAAACCACTTTTCCGTTCCCGTCTATCACAATTACGGCTCTTGATAATAGTCCTTGCAATGGTCCGTCAGTAAATTCAACCTGATATGATTTCCCAAAAGCACCATCTTTATAGTCAGAAAGCATTACCACATTTTCAATTCCCTCAGCTCCACAAAAACGGGTTTGTGCAAAAGGTAAATCTTTTGAAATACAGAGTACAATGGTATTTTCCAATTCAGCAGCTTCCTCATTAAATTGCCTAACAGATGCTGCACATGTACCTGTATCAATGCTGGGAAAGATATTGAGCACCAATCTTCTTCCTTCATATTCGGATAGGGAAGATGATGATAGATCAGTCATTGTTAAATTAAAATCAGGAGCAGAACCGCCAATTGCAGGTAAGTTGCCCAATGTATGTATTTCGTTTCCTTTAAGTGTAACTGTAGCCATAATAGTCTATTTAAAATGAACTGTGAAATTAAAAAATTTAAACCTGATTTGTAAGGAATATCAAATAAAAAAGTCACTTCGAATTTCGCACAAACAGCAATTCAATATTTAATTTGGAATTTAGTCTATGTTGTTTTGACCAACTGTTTGATCTTTATGTTCATAGCAGCAAAAAACAAGGTCATAAACGGACTCAACCAATTGAAAATGGCATAGAGGAAATAATCGGCTACACTTACACCCAAAACACCGCTGTGGTAAGCACCACAAGTATTCCAAGGAATCAAAACCGATGTCACGGTACCTGAATCCTCAAGGGTACGGCTAAGGTTTTCAGGAGCGAGACCCCTGTCGGCATACGCTTGGGCAAACATCTTGCCAGGTACTACAATGGCCAAATATTGGTCAGACGCAGTTACATTCAATGCCAAGCAGCTACCTACTGTGCTGGCAAAAAGTCCTAAAGTACTCTTGGCCAAACTTAAGAGTGATTTTGTAATTCGCGATAGGGCTCCGATACCATCCATAACTCCTCCGAAAACCATGGCACATACAATAAGCCAAATAGTACCTAACATTCCTGCCATGCCCTTGGCCGAAAAGAGATCATTAAGGGCAACATTATCTGTTGCGATACTTGTTTTAACTGTAATGGCTTTCAATATACCCTTATAGGCAGATTCAAATGTCAGTTCTTTGGCCCCAGTTATACTAGCGACAATGTCCGGTTGAAATATGATAGCGAAGACCGCACCCAATAGCGTTCCAATCAGCAGTGCCGCTAAAGGCGGCGTTTTTTTGACTATCAATAATATAACAACCGCAGGAACAATAAACAACCATCCATTTATATTCAAGGAAGCATCAATTGAATTCAATATGGTTTCGGTATCCGCTGAACCCGTCGCGTCAATTGTAAACCCCATTATTATGAACACAACCAACGTAACGAGTATCGTTGGTACTGTGGTTATGGTCATGTATTTTATATGGTCAAAAAGTTCACCTCCGGCCATTGCCGGAGCCAAGTTCGTTGTATCACTGAGCGGGGACATTTTATCACCAAAGTACGCCCCTGAAAGAACCGCACCTGCAGTCATTCCAAGTGAAATACCTAAAGCTTCGCCAATACCTATTAGCGCTATACCTACGGTCGCCGCTGTTGTCCAACTACTGCCCGTTGCAATTGAAATTATGGCAGAAATAACTACACAAGCAGCCAAGAATATTGTGGGATTCAATATTTGCAATCCATAATAAATCATGGCGGGTATAATGCCGCTAATCAGCCAAGTACCGGCCAATGCACCGACCATTAAAAGAATAAGTAAAGCGCCTGTGGTCG
>JABDKZ010000294.1 GCA_013001935.1 Maribacter sp. | reverse complement strand
GCAATCGTTACAGCATCAAAACCTAATTCCTCAAAAAATGCTTTCGCATATCGCGTAGAAGTATTCCCGATATCACCACGCTTTGCATCGGCAATGGTAAATATATCAGGATAATTATCATTTAGGTAATTGATTGTTTTCCCTAAGGCTTGCCATCCTTTAATCCCGTAAGCCTCATAAAATGCAGTATTGGGTTTGTAAGCTACACACAAGTGGTGCGTTGCATCAATAATGGCCTTATTAAAAGCAAATAAAGGATCCTCCTCGGATAACAAATGTGGTGGTATTTTTTCTAAATCAGTATCCAGTCCAATACAGAGAAAAGACTGTTTTTTATGGATTTGTGCAACGAGTTTTTGGGTGGTCATACTCCAGAAGTAAACTCGAACGCAGTCGAGCAATTTATTATTTTTTTAATTTAGTCCATAAAACTATCGACTGCATTCGAAAGGACATGCTTATCGAAAGCTTCTAAAAAATCTCTGAAGCTTCTTTTAACTTTTCGGTGTTTTCAACCAAGCTTAATTCATCAATTATCTTCTGTATATCCCCATTGATAATATTCTGTAAATCATAAAGTGTAAGCCCAATTCGGTGATCTGTTACGCGCCCTTGGGCGTAATTATAGGTTCTAATTTTAGCAGAACGGTCGCCACTACTTACTTGCGAATTTCTTTTGGCGGCATCTTCCTCTTGCTTTTTCGCCAATTCCAAATCGTATAATCGTGATCGCAATACTTTAAAGGCCTTTTCTTTGTTCTTATGTTGCGATTTTTGATCTTGGCACTGCGCCACCAAACCTGTGGGAATATGGGTTAAACGTACTGCCGAATAGGTAGTGTTTACAGATTGACCTCCAGGGCCGGAAGAACAAAAGAAATCAATCCGCACATCTTTTGGGTCTATCTGAACATCAAAATCCTCCGCTTCAGGCAATACCATAACCGTGGCAGCACTGGTATGTACCCGACCTTGGGTCTCAGTTTGTGGAACACGTTGTACTCGGTGTACGCCGGCTTCAAATTTAAGGGTACCATAAACATCTACCCCATTAACTTCAAATTGTATTTCTTTATACCCTCCACTGGTTCCTTCACTTAAGTCAATGACATTGGTTTTCCAACCTTTATTTTCGCAATACTTAGTATACATTCTAAAAAGGTCACCTGCAAAAATACTGGCTTCATCCCCACCTGTTCCGGCCCTAATTTCAACGACCACATCTTTTACGTCTTCGGGATCTTTAGGAATGAGCATTAACTTAATTTCCTCTTCCAAATGCGGTATAGCTTCCTTTGCCTCCTCTAACTGCATTTTGGCCATTTCCAACATTTCGGCATCACTACCATCGGCGATCAGTTCTTCCGCTTCCTGTATGTTGTTGGTAAGTTCAACATAGGTATCGCGTTTGTCCATAAGGTCTTTGAGGTCCTTATATTCCTTTGTCAATTGCACATACCTTTTTTGGTCCGCAATTACATCGGGCTGGATAATCAGGTCTGAAACCTCATCAAAACGCTGTTTTACTATGTTCAATTTATCAATCATCATTATTCCTGTATTGTACTGCGAATTTACAATAAATTTGCACATTCAATGTATTGTAACACTCAGTATACTACCCTCTTTTATAAGTGTTACCTCTAATAAAAGAAGCGCAAAACCCAAAGATCTTCGTTGCCTTAATCTCCCACAAAAGTAGTTCCCAGGGTGAAGATGTAGGCATCCAGGCCATCACTTCGGTCATATTTGCTAAATCGAAAATCGATTGTTTTTAACCCGAAAGTGAAGAGTTTGGCAGTAGTAAATATGTCCTTGTAACCCATCCCTATTCCATATTGATGTGAATTGTACGCGGATAGGTCATAATCCGAGGTGTAAAAATTTAAATTGGAAACCGCAGTTTCCTTGGCATAAAAATAATCAGTGGCCGTTTGTACATAATAACGATACGTTGGATAAAGGGTGAATTTATCATTGAGCTTAATGGGTACTTCCAAACTTGCGGTATGGGCATTGATACCCCAATCGTCTGAATAGAATCTGTAATAACTTCGTAATACGATCAAATCGTTCAAATAGTAATTAAAACGCGCACCTATGGGAATTTTAAAGCGGCTGTTCGGTAATTGCTCAACGTTATCGGCCAACTGAAAATCCTCTATAAAAAAATCATTGATATCCCCAAAATACACTCTTTGGTGAGGGGTACTTAACAGGCCGTTTTGTAAGACAAGATCCATAAAAATAGAACCTTGCATTCGATAACCCAAAATTTGGGAAAAACCTAAGGATAGGGAATACGAATTTCTTGTTTCATCGGTGAATGCTACAAAAACTGGACTATAGGTGCCATCTCCCATTATCCTGGAATCTGAAAAACCATCCCGCAATTCAATCGGGTATTGGGGATTCCATTTATCGAGGAAAACCTGAAAACTTGCGGAAAATGTGGTATTCATTTCATTGAAAAAACGCATATACCCTCCACCAAAACCAAAGGAAAAATAATCATATTCGGACGAAACATAGGCCTGTGCCGAATATACTGAATTGCGATCTTTAGAACTGTGTGCGTACGACGGATTAAAATGCGCCAAGACATCGCTTTGGGAGGCGCCAGAAGAAGCACTGAAAGGACTCGCCCGTCTGCTACTTTTATCAAAAGGATTTATATTACTTGTCGAAGCAGAGGAATAGGCCGAAATTCCCGCATCAACAGTTAGAACGTCATCGGGATTTAGTGGAATTTTGACTACAATACTTGAGGTGGCATCTGTAAGTTTCTCCGTACCTTCTCCCCCTGATACTGCTGCATTTTGTCCATCTTGGTCATAATAACTGAACAATAATTCTATTTCTGCAGTTTCGAGCACTCGTTTTTGATAGCTGCCGGTGTTATCCTCTTGGGTA